>JAYTZB010000166.1:0-3036 GCA_043742085.1 Polyangiaceae bacterium | reverse complement strand
CGAGCACGCGCACCGTGCCGGGATGCTCGAGGAGGTTCGCGAGGTACGCCTCGCGCATGAAGCGACGCGTGACGTCGCGGGACCTGCAGAGGTGGTCGTGGAGCAGCTTGACCGCCACCCGGTTGCCGTTCCGGTGGGTCGCGCGAAAGACGACGGCCGTACCGCCGACGCCCAGTACCTCTTCGATGAGGTACTTTCCGCATAGCGTCTTCCCGATGCGATCTCGGGCTGAAGCGTACGCGACCTCCATGCTCCCAAACTTATCAGGTCGGTTCGCTTCCGATACGTCAACTGCATGGAATTCCTTATGTATTCAGGTGTGGCCGAACGCTGTCCATGGCGCTCCATCCCTCTCCATCCCTCTTCATGTCGGCGCCGCGGAATGGGCCGGTGACGCGGCGAGTTGTTAGCTTGTGCCTGGAAGCATGGCGAACACGCTCCCGGCGCCCCGAGATCGCCTCCGCGACCGCGCTGGCGCATGGGTCGACCTCGGGCTCACGCTCCCGATCTTCCTCGTCTATCAGGTGGCGGTCGTCTTCCTGGGCGTCCAGAACGCGACCGACATGGTCACCGGTACCCTTCTTCGCGTCAGCGAAGGAAACCGGACGACGTACTTGCTGGCGACCTTCGCCATCGGCGTCATCTTTGCCGGCGCCTTCGCGCTCCTCGGGCGAGGTCAGGCGTTCCGCCCGAGCAAGTTCTTCCAGATCGCGGTCGAGGGCGTCGTCTACGCGGTGCTCATGCGCCTCGTCGCCGGTTACGTCGTCGGCAGCGTCTTCGCCGGACCGCCCAGCATCGCCGATCAGGGTCGCTTCGTCGGCTTCGTGATGTCGCTCGGTGCCGGGTTCTACGAGGAGCTCACGTTTCGGGTGATCCTCTTCGGGCTCGGCGCGAAGCTGCTCGTCTTCTTGTTCGCCAAGCAGCGTGTCGACATCACCGGCACCTCGGCCACCAGCCGCTTCTCGATGCGCGCGCTCGGGATCATGGCGGCGTGGGCCATGGTCTGCGCCGTGATCTTCAGCGCCGTCCACTACATCGGACCGATGTCGGACTCGTTCGCCATGCCGTCGTTCCTCTTCCGGCTCGTGCTCGGGCTCGTGCTCACGCTGATCTTCGCGACGCGCGGGTTCGCGGCCGCGGTCTGGACGCACGCGCTCTACGACGTCTGGGTGCTGGTCTTTCGCTGAGCGCTCGACGAGCCCGACGAATTCGACGCCACCAGGAAGAGCGCGATGATCGTCGCGACCACCATGCCCACCGCGCCTGCGACGTAGGGCGAGCGGCTGCCGAACGAGCCATAGAGCCAGCCGCCCAGCGCCGGACCGAACACGCGCGCGAGGCTCGCGGCCGACTGGTTCGTGCCCAGCGTTCCGCCTTGCGCCTGGGCATCGGCCCGCTTCGACACGTAGGCCGACACGCTCGGCTGCGTGAGGCCGTTGCCGAGCGCCAGGAGCCCGCCCGCAGCGTAGAGCGCGACGCGCCCGAGCGACGGTGACGCCGCGAGCCCCGCGAACGCGAGCGCCTGGATCGCGGTGCCGGCGCGGATGAGCTGCGCCTCGTCGAAGCGCTTCGCGAGCGGTCGGATGAGCCCGCCCTGCACGAGCGCCGCGACCACGCCGATGAAACAGAGCACGAGCCCCGTCTCGAGGGCGGTCATCCCGAAGCGATCCTCGGTGAAGAAGCGGAAGGTCTGATCGAGGACGGTGAACGAGAGGATGAGCACGAAGTTCACGAGCACCGCGAGCGCGATGCCCGGTCGCGCAAACGCCTCGCGCGCGGCCTCGATGTTCAGCGGGGCGAGGCTGCGCTTCTGCGTCGAGCGCTTCTCGGGCGGGAGCGACTCGCGCAGCTTGAAGTAGACCCACGCGAGGTTCGCGACCGAGAGGCCCGCGGCGATGAAGCACGGCACGACGCCAGTGCGACCGGCGATCGGGATCCCGGAGAGCGCGCCGCCGAGCGCGGGCCCGAAGATGAAGCCGAAGCCGAAGGCCATGCCGATCATGCCCATGCCGCGCGCGCGCTCCTCGGGCTTGGTCACGTCCGCGATGTACGCGCTCGCCGTCCCGAGGTTCGCGGTGGCGATGCCGCTCGCCGCGCGCGCGACGAAGAGCCACGCCACGCTGGCCGCGAACATGAGCCCGAGGCCGAGGCACGCCATGCCCACCGCGGTGGCGAGGACGCTCCACACGAGGACCGGGCGGCGTCCCACGCGATCGGAGACGCGTCCCCATACCGGCACGAACAGGAACTGCATCAGCGAGTAGATCGCGCCGAGCAGCGTGCCCGTGAGCTCGGTGGTGTGGAACGTGTCGCGCGCCTCTTGCGCGAGGAACGGCAGCACCAGGCTGAAGCCGAGGATGTCGAGGAAGACGACGAAGAAGATCGACCACAGGCCCGGTATGGACGTGCGCGCGGGCGCAGCGGCGGGCTTGCCGGCGGAGCCAGCGGCGTCGTTCGGGCGCTCCATCGAAGGCGCAAACCTTACGCGATTTTCACGGCTTGCGGGCGTGCACGAAAGCCTCGAGGTTGCCCTTCGGGCCTTCGAGCGAGCTGTCGCACGTGCCGAGGACCTCGAGGCCTGCGGCTTTCACGTCGTCCTCGGCGCCGGCGATGGCCCGCGCACGCACCTCGGGATCGCGGACGACACCCTTGCTGCGCGCGGCCTCCTCGCGACCGACCTCGAACTGCGGCTTGACGAGCGCCACAAGCACGCCGCCCGGAGCGAGGCAGCGCTCGACCGCGGGGAGGAGCTTGCCGAGGCCGATGAACGACGCGTCGACGACCACGAGATCGGCCGGGCCGCCCACCTGCGAGGGCTCGAGGGTCTTCGCATTGGTTCGCTCGAGGACGAGGACGCGCGGATCGGTCCGCAGCTTGTGCGCGAGCTGGCCGTAGCCGACGTCGACGGCGGCCACGCTCACGGCGCCGCGCTGGAGAAGGCAGTCGGTGAAGCCGCCCGTCGACGCGCCGAGATCGATGCAACGCTTTCCGTTCGCGTCGACGCCGAAGGTATCGAGCGCGCCAGCGAGCTTCACG
>JAYTZB010000165.1:0-1888 GCA_043742085.1 Polyangiaceae bacterium | reverse complement strand
CGCGGTGTGTCGCCGACGCCGAAGACCTTCGCGCCGACCTCTGCGAGGCCGCGCGTGTACTCGATCATCTCGGGCGGATAGATGGGGGCAAGGAAGACGACCCGCATTTTTGCGGTCTTCTAGCACGATCGCGGCCCCGGTTCCGGCGAGCCTGGCTGGTCTGTCGGATTTGTCGGATCCGGACCTTTTGCTCAGACCAGGCGCGGTGCAGGCTGCAGCCCATGACGCACCCCGCGAACGAGCCCGCGCGCCGCCTCGCCACCCCCGAGCTGGTCGGACGACACGTGCGCCTCGAGGCGCTCGCGCCCGCGCATGCTGCGCCGTTGGTCGCGGCGGCCAACGAGGCGCGCGGGACGTACGCCTTCACGATCGTTCCCGCGGATCTCGCCGCGATGGAGGCGTACGTGGCGACCGCACTTGCCGAGCGGGAATCCGGCCAGTCGCTGCCGTTCGTGGTTCGAGATGCGACGGGGGCGATCGTCGGGAGCACGCGGTTCATGTGCATCGAGTACTGGACGTGGTGGGGAGGAGCGCCGCCCGAGCCGCTCCCCGACGGTCCGGATGCGGTGGAGATCGGCTTCACCTGGTACGCAGAGCGCGTGCAGCGGACGGCGCTGAACACCGAGGCCAAGCTGCTGCTCTGCACGCACGCGTTCGAGCGCTGGCGGGTGCGGCGCGTGACGTGGAAGACCGACTCGCGCAACGAGCGGTCGCGCACGGCGATCGCTCGGCTCGGCGCGCGGCTCGATGGTGTCCTTCGTGCGCATCGTCCGGGCTCCGACAACACGGTGCGCTCGACGGCGTTCTTCTCCATGCTGGCCGAGGAGTGGCCCGAGGCTCGGGAAAAGCTGGTGCAGCGGCTGGAGCGTTGACGCGGCGCCGAGGTTTGACGAACCTGCGCGGTCTTCATGCCGCGGAACATCATCTTCGTCGCGCCCTTCCCGATCGAGACCACGATGCGCTTCGCGCGCGCTGCAGCGAAGCTCGACGACGTTCGCTTGCTCGGCATCGTCCACACGCCGCCGGATGCGGGGAGCTCCGATGCGCGCCTCTTCGACGACGTGATCCGCATCACCGATCCGCTCAGCGGCCAGGACGTGCTCGACGGCGTGGAGGTTCTGAAGCGCCGGCATGGTCAGCCGGATCGGATCATCGGCATCCTCGAGCCGCTCATGGTGCAGATGGCCGAGGCGCGCGAGCGCTACGGCGTTCCGGGCACGCGCGCCAAGACAGCCGCGCTCTTCCGCGACAAGGCCGCGATGAAGGACGCGCTGCGCGCGGCGGGGTTACCGGTGGCGCGCCATCGACTCGTGACGTGTGACGCCGACGCGAAGGCGTTCGCAGCCGAGGTGGGCTTCCCGATGGTGCTGAAGCCGCCGGCGGGCATGGGCGCGAAGGCGACGTTCCGCGTGACCTCGGAGGAGACGCTGTTGCGTGCGGTCTCCGGCATGCGCGTGGACGCGAGCTCGCCGGTGCTGGCCGAGGAGTTCCTGCGCGGCCGCGAGTTCTCGATGGAAACGGTGACGGTGGGCGGCAAGCCGCGCGTTCATTCGATCTCGCATTACCTGCCGCCGTGCCTCGAAGTGCTGGAGAATCCGTGGATCCAGTGGGTGTGTCTCCTGCCGAAGGAGCTCGATGCGCCGGTCTACGACAAAGCGCTAAAAATGGGCTTTGCGGCAGTCGAGGCGCTCGGCCTCGATGACGGCATGACGCACATGGAGTGGTTCGAGCGCGCCGATGGCTCGCTGGCCATCGGAGAGATCGCGCAGCGTCCGCCGGGCGCGAACATCTCGCTGATGACGGGCCTGGCGCACGGCATCGATCCCTATCGCGCGTGGGCGCGCGCGGTGGTCGACGGCGAGCTCGATGCGCCGTGGCAGCGGAAGTA
>JAYTZB010000164.1:0-6060 GCA_043742085.1 Polyangiaceae bacterium | reverse complement strand
GGCGGGCCGCTCGGGCAGTGGCGGCCCGTCGAGATCGATCTCGCCGAGCACTTCCGCCATCACTTCGAGCACGACGACCCGAACGCGAGCATCCCCGACTTCGTCGGCGTGGCGATCATGAGCGACGGCGATCAGACCAACAGCGAGAGCAGCGCCGACTACGGCACGTTCACGATCGCGCGCTGAAGCGAGCGGCGAGCGGCTCAGAACCGGAAGCCGGTCGTCCACATCGCGACGCCGATCTGGAGGTCGTTCGAGCGTACGTAACGCTCGATGCTCACGCCCATCTCGAGGGTGCCGACCGTCTCGGTCTGGAACGATGCCTGGAGCCCGAGGCCGACCGCATGCGAGTCGAGCGTCGCGAGATCCGAGTCGGCGGTGCGGCGGGCGCCGGTCGGGCTCGCCTCCGTGGTGAAGAACTCGACGCCGCTCTGCGTGTGGTAGCGATACGAGCCGCGCACGTAGAGCCACGGTGACACGCGCTGGAGGAGCTGGCCCTCGATGGTGTGGGCGACGATGCCCCAGTCGTCGGCGTAGAAGCGGTAGAAGCCCTTCAGCGCGCCGTCCCACGGCAGCCATTGCGCGAAGCGCCCGACGACCGCGTGACGGAGCCTTTGACCCGGGAGGATCTCCGAGCCGACGCTGCCGTCCTGCATCGGCACGGCGTTCCACGTGTTCCCGAGCTCGCCGGTCTGGAGCGTCAACCCGTAGTTGAAGTGCACGACCGTGGTCGGCGTGAGCACCTGCGTGACGCCAGCGCTCCCGTTCGACGTGGCGCGCGACGCGCGGCCGTGGCGGAGCCCGGTGATGTCGAGGCGGTCGAACCAGTCGTAGGTGTGGCTGCCGCTCAGCGTGACCGTGGCGTCGTCGTCGGCGAAGAGCCGAGCCCCGGAGAGACCAATCGTCCACGAGCGGAAGTCCTCCTCGAGATGCAGCGAGCTCCGGAACGTCGTCTCGGTGCGGTGATCGATCTGGTAGGTCGCGTCCCACGCGACAGTGCCGGACTCGGTCTGGCGCGACGCCTGGCTGATCATGTCGACGGGGCGCGTGCGATCGATGGAGTTCGGCGAAGCGGCGGTCACGACGTCGAGCGGAACCCAGATCCGATGCGTGAAGCGCGGGCCCTGGCGCATGACCACGATGAGCTGTGGCTCGAACACGGTGAGCCGCTCCGAGCCCGGCCCATGCGGAGCGGCGCCCGCCTGCGACTGGTAGCCATGACCGTCCTGCACGAACGCCGTGAGCCCCACGTGCACCGACTCGATGGTGATACCGCTCTTCGCCTTTGCGTTTGCTGCCTGGGGCACCTCCTCGGCGACCGTGACCTGCGGCGCCGGCACCTCGGCCTTTGCCTCGCCCGCCGACGCCGCGTGCGCGACGAGCGTCGCGAGCGTCGCCAACGCCAGGACCAGCGCGCGGTCGATCAGTGGCAGGCGCATCCGCCGCCTGCCGCCGAGCCATCGCCGCCCGCGGCGCCCTCCCGCGAGTTGTAGAGCTTCTGCTTGCGGTAGGTCTCGAGCGGATCGTCGGTGAGCGACATCATCGGATCCGCGAGACGGCTGCGCCGGTAGTGCGGGACGGTCGCGCACGACGTCGAGCCGAGGCCCACCACCAGGACGAGGATCCGGAGCACCGTCGATCGCGCAGCTCGCTTCACAGGAGACCTCCCACCTCGAGCCCGAAGCCGTGGTGCCCGAACGACGGTGCCACCCATGCGTTGGTGCGAGCCTTGTCAGCCGCGCGCGCTGCGGTCGCGGCGCGATCGCCGGCGAAGGTCGCGTCGATGATCCCGATGGCCGAGAACAGCACGCTGCCCGTGAACAGCGCGGAGTACAGGTACTGCGTTCCGAGCGGCGCGAGCGTGACGAGCTTCTCGCCCCACTGGTCGATGAGGAACAGCATGCCCACCTCGGTGGCGAGCGGCGGCAATGCGAAGAAGAGCCCGCGCCTCCACTCTCCGGACACGCCGTGGGCGGCGAACGGAGCGAGGACCAACCCGCTCTGCGCGATCAGGATGCCTGCATTCTGCACCGAACCGTCGCCGCTCGTGCCGGTCATCGTCATGCCGGCGCCGAACGACGCGGTGGCGATGCTCGCTCCCACGAGAAGCGACGTGGTGGCGAGCGGTGCGGGCGGCAGCTCGTCGGCGTGCGCCGAGCCGACCGCGACGATCAGCGGCGCCGCGAGAGCGAACACGAATGCACGCGCGCGGGCCATCGCCGAGCCTTATGGCAAACCTGGCAGTGCGCGACAACCGAGCGTTTCGGCCGGCCGCGACAGCCCACGCCGGAGGTCACGGCGTGGCGGCGTCGAAGTCCGTGCTGCCTGCGTCGAAGAGGCCGGCATCGGTGTCGGGGAGGCTCGCATCGACGGGCACGGCGGCGTCGGGGGCCGCGCTGGAATCCGACGCGCTGGCGGCGTCCGCGATGGCGGCGTCCGGCGCGACCGCGTCCGGCGCACCGGCGTCGCTCGCGGGCCCGGTCGCACAGGAGCCGATGGAGACGGTGTTGTGGTCGAGGGTGACCGCGCCGTTGCGTGCGAGCACGCGACCAGAGACCGTCGCGCCCGTGGTGAGCGTGATGCTGGTGAGGGCGAGGATGCTGCCGGCGAACGTGGTACCGGTGCCGAGCGTTGCCGAGCTCCCGATCTGCCAGAAGACTCCGCACTCGCCGCCGCCGTTGATGACGTGGACGGAGGCGTTGCTCGCGGTGGTCAGGGTGCTGACCGTCTTGAAGACGAAGACCGCGTCGGCCTTGCCGCCCGCGTCGAGGACGAGGTCGCCGGTGAGCTGTGCCGACGAGGAGAAGCAGTAGACCCCCGGCGTCAGGGTGAGGCCGCCGAGGTCCTTGCCCGTGAGGTCGACGCCGCAGGCCTCGCCGGCGAGGGTGCCGTAGGCCGCGGTCACGTCGGTCTGCGCCTGTAGCGAGGCCGCGTCGCCCGCGTGCGTGGTGCCGCCCATCACGATGCCCGGGGGAAACCCGGTGATCGCGAGTCCGGGGCTGACGCCGAGGTCGCCGGTGAGCGTGGTCGCGTTGGTGTTCGTCACCGTCGAGCCGCCGAGGACGGCATAGCTCTTGGCGGTACCGAGGAACGGCGCGCTCGCGCCGAGGGCCCCGTTCGTCGACGCGTGGGTCTCGGGCGCGGTGGCGGAGCACGCGAAGGCGAGCGCTCCGAAGGCCGCGAGCAAGGGAAGGGCGAAGGCGCGGGCGGAGCGAAGGGGGCGGAGGTTCATCTCGATATGCTTGAGATGCACTAAGGAGGCCGTCGATAAACCGGCCTAAACCGCGAAATCGCGTGTCCCTACAGGTGCGCACGAGCGCCACACTAGCGCTGAGCTGGTCGATCGAGGAATCCGGGTGAGTCGCGGACGACCCCGGGCGCGGTGCGGGGCGAGCGGTCAGGAGCTCGGCTTCGCCTGCTCGGCGAGGCAACGAATCACCTCGCGCATCAGGTCCTCCGGGAGACAAGGCTTCGCGAGGAAGTGGTCGCAGCCAGCCTTCTTGGCGCTCTCGACGAACGTCGCTTCGGCGTGACCCGTGAGCGCGATGATGCAGATGCCGCGCGTGGCCGCGTCGGCCTTGAGGCGTCGCGTCGCCTCCCAGCCGTCCATGTCCGGCATGGAGAGGTCCATGGCGATGACGTCGGGATGCTCGGCTCTCGCCTTGGTGATGGCCTCCGCACCGTTCTCCGCGGTGCTCGTTCGGAAGCCCGCAAACTCGAGATACTCGGAGTAGAGGAAGCGCGTGTCCTCGAAGTCGTCGACGACGAGCACCAGCGGTTGGGCGCTTGGCGGCTTGGCGGTCGCCCCCTTCACGGTCGCTTTTTTCTTCGGCTTCATGTCTCCACCTTTCGGTATCCCGATGAGGATTGTACCGACGGAGCGAGCGGGCGCAAGGCGGCGAACGTGCGCGCAGGTGGCTGATGCGGGCCTTGCACACCCGCGCAAACGGCGCGCCTCGAGCGTCATGCGCGCTCGAAAGCGTAGGCAATCATCGCGCTCGCGCGTCCGGGCGCGAACTTGCAACGAGCCCGGACATGAAAGCACTCGTCTACCACGGTCCCGGTAAGCGCTCCTGGGAGGAGAAACCCAAGGCCGCGATCAAGGAGGCGACGGACGCGGTCGTCAAGATCACGCGGACCACCATCTGCGGCACCGACCTGCACATCCTCAAGGGCGACGTCCCGACCGCCACCGAAGGCCGCATCCTCGGTCACGAGGCGGTAGGCATCATCGAGGACGTCGGCACCGCGGTGTCGAAATTCAAGAAGGGCGATCGCGTGATCGTCTCGTGCATCACGTCGTGCGGAACGTGCGACGCGTGCCGCAAGGCGATGTACTCGCACTGCGCGAACGGCGGCTGGATCCTCGGCAACACCATCGACGGCACGCAGGCCGAGTACGTACGCACCCCGTACGCGGACACGAGCCTCTACGCCGTCCCGAAAGGCGCCGACGAGGACGCGCTCGTCATGCTCAGCGACATCCTCCCGACGGGCTTCGAGTGCGGAGTGCTCAACGGCGCGGTGAAGCCCGGCGACACGGTGGCGATCGTCGGCGCCGGTCCGGTCGGTCTCGCAGCGCTGCTGACGGCGCAGCTCTTCTCGCCGTCCGAGATCATCATGATCGATCTCGACGACAATCGGCTCGAGGTCGCACGGAGCCTGGGCGCGACGCAGGCCGTCAACAGCCGAGACGGCAAGGCGGCGCTCGCGGTGATGTCGATGACGGCGCAGAAGGGCGTCGACGTCGCCATCGAGGCGGTGGGCACCGCCATCACGTTCGGGATCTGTCAGGACGTCATCACTGCCGGCGGCCACATCGCGAACGTCGGCGTCCACGGCAAGAGCGTGGAGCTGAAGCTCGAGAAGCTGTGGGACCGGAACATCACCATCACGACGCGGCTCGTCGACACGGTGACGCTGCCGATGCTGATGAAGAACGTGCTCTCGGGGAAGCTGAAGCCGAAGCGCCTCATCACCCACGAGTTCGCGCTCGACGACACGATGAAGGCCTACGACACGTTCGGCGATGCCGCGAAGGAGAAGGCGCTGAAGGTCATCATCCGCGCCGCGTGACCACCGCCTGACGGAGTGGCCGACTGACCGGAGGAAGGGCCGGTCAGCGGCACTGACCCGTGACGCACGACGTGTTGCCACCGCACTGCGCGTTCGAGCGACAACCGGGGACGCACGAGCCGGCCTGGCATATGAGGCCGGCCCCGTCGCTGCCGGCATTGCACTGGCCGTCGTTCCCGCACGCGTGTCCCGTACCGGACGGGGCGGCGCCGCCGTTGTCGCCGGTCGCGGGCGCGTCCGGCGTCGACGGCGTCGACGGCGTGACCGGCGCGTCGGGCGAGGCGCCGTCACACGGTCCGCCGGGATCGTTGCCGAAGAACTCGTAGTGCCAGGCCTCGCTGGGAACGGTGCGCTTGAACCCGAAGCGCGCGGCGTTGTTCACGAGCCACGACGACACCGAGAGATCGAGCGCGCGTCCGCTCTGGTGATTGCTGTAGCCGGGCTTCGCGGCGAGGTTGCCGTTGTTGCAGTTGTGATGGATGTAGCAGCCGTAGAGGTGCTGTTGCTCGGCCATGGTGCGGAAGCCGCTGTTGATGGTGAGCTTCACGCCCGCCGCATCGGCGGCCTTCTGCATCTTGAGGAAGGCGTCGCCGGTCGGCTTCGATGCCGGCTTGCCGCCGATGTTGATGACCTCGATGGTGAACGGGTTCCCGTGATCGAACGCGGCCGCCTTCGTGAGGTGGCAGTCGACGGTGCTCGTGATCGCGTCCGACCCCGTCTCGGTGGGAGGGTCCTCCGTCTCGTCGGCCGAGCCATCTTCGGCACCGGAGCAACCGAGCGCGACGGCGAAGGGAAGGACCAGGAGCAGGTAGCGGCGCGTCATCATCGACGACCGTCAGTGCAGCCGTGATGCCATCCGGTGGGGCGCGATTTGTCGATGTTGTCTGCCGGTCAACGTCGGCGATCGACCCATGATTTACGGACGATCGTGAGCTCCACGATCGCTTGGATCATGCACGTGTTGCCGTGCTCGCGTGCTCTCTT
>JAYTZB010000163.1:0-1808 GCA_043742085.1 Polyangiaceae bacterium | reverse complement strand
ACGTCGCCTCGAAGGAACACGATCGCGCGGCGTTCATCGAGCGCATCGAGTTCAATCCCTGGTTCTTCTATCGCGATGGCGTCGCGTACATCGAGCACGGGCACCAGTACGATCCCTTCTGCGCCACCGAGCACATCATGGCGCCGCTCTCGCCGCTCGACCCGCGTCGCGTTGCCCGCGGCTTCTGCGACACGCTGCTCCGCTTCGTCGTACGCCCCACACGCGGGATGAAGGAGCACGGCCACGAGAACGTCGGCCTCGGCTACTACCTCTCCTTCGGCGCGCAGCTCGGGCTCCAGGGGATGCTCAGGCTCGGCGTCGCCTTCGCGAAGGCGGTCGCGGAGATGTTCCGCCTTCGCCGCGCCCATCTCTCCGATGCCGCGAAGACGCTCCGCGCCGAGCACGAGGTGCTCGTGGCGAGGCTCGCAGGCGCCACGCGCCTCGGCCTCGAGCGCTTGCGCGCGCTCCTCCTCCTCCAGACCCCGCCCATCACGAAGACCGTCGCCGGCATCATGCGCGGCGTGCTCCTCGATCGACTCGCGGTGGCGCTCGTCGCGATGGTCACGCTCGGTGTGCTCGCGGTGCTCGGCGTCTTCCACGGCGGGATCAACGGCGGCACCACGTGGGCGGCGGGCGGCGTGGTTATCGCGTGGATCCTCCTCCACGTGTACTTCTCGCGCCAGCGCACCATCGATCCCGCCGAGCAGATGGTCGAGCGCGCCGCGCATCTTGCGAAGCTGTTCCCCGCTGCGTTCGTGGTGATGGGCCACACGCACATTCCGGCGGCGGTGCCGGCCGGCGCTGCGACGTACATCAACGTCGGGTCGTGGGCCGAAGAGGCGCCGGAGACCGACGAGCCGTCGGCGGTGGTCTATCGCGCGGCGCGCACGCATCTCGTCATCCACGTCCGCAACGAGCAGGCCGAGGCCCACTTCTGCACGTGGGAGAACGACGGGCCGCAGCCGCGTGTCCTCCCCGGGCCGACCCGACCTGGCTGAGCGCTTCTTACGACGCCATGCGCGCCGGAACGACGGCGCCATGGATGACCGTGGTCGGCTCGCGGCGGAGGAGGATGGGACGCTCTTCGATCACGCAGCAGCGCGGATCGAGCAGATAGCCGGCATCGGTCCGCACGAGCACGTCGCCGAGGCCCATCCTCTTGAGCTTCGAGATCGCCGAGTACACGCGGCCCGCGAGGGCGTCGGGCGCAGCGCGCTCACCGAACCAGCCCGCGTCGAAGACCTCGTTCACGGTGAGGCCGCGGCGCGGCGACGTACGATGCGCGGTGACGATGGCGCGGAAGATGCGGCGGAGCGGGCCCTTGGTGCTGAGGTCGACGCGCGCGCCACCCGACACGGTGAAATATTCCCCGTTGCGGGCGACGAAGACGGAACGGGTCGGGATCTGGCTGGCGGAGGGAAGGAGCTTCATGGGCGCTGAACACCCGAGGTGCAGCCGGCATGCCGCCCGGCGCGCCCGGTATAAACCGCCCGCAAATGCGGTGGATCATGCGAAAAGGCACGGGCCGGGATCCAGGTCGTCGCCGCACGGAGACACCATCGCGATCGGTTCGATCATGCCTCCACCTCGCCCCGCGCCTTGCCGGTGAACGAGGCGGGTGGCACGCTCGGCCCGCGCATGTCCGAGGCCGCTCCGCCGATCGATCCACCCCGCACGCTCTCCCTCGAGGAGCTCGGCTGGACCGCGACGCTGGCCAGCCACGTGACGGCCGACGAGGTGGCGCTCAGGCCAGCACGCGTGGCATCCGTGTATAGTGCACATGTCGAGGTCTGGCTCGGCGATACCGC
>JAYTZB010000162.1:0-1603 GCA_043742085.1 Polyangiaceae bacterium | reverse complement strand
GCGCTCGGCTTCACCATGAGCTTCGCGCCCGTCGCCGACGTCCACACGCGTGACGAGAATCCGATCATCGGCGACCGCGCCTTCGCCACCACGCCCGAGGGCGTCGCGCGGCTCGGCGGCGCGTGGGGCGAGGGCCTGGCGAAGGGCGGCGTGCTCTCGTGCGCCAAGCATTTCCCCGGTCACGGCGACACCACCGTCGACTCGCACCTCGCGCTGCCGCGCGTCGATCGCCCGAAGGCCGACCTCGAGCGCCTCGAGATCGCGTCGTTCCGCGCGCTCGCGAAGAACGCCGCGGTCGACTCGATGATGACGGCGCACGTCGTCTACCCGGCCCTCGATGCGGAGCAGCCGGCCACGCTGTCACGTGCCATATGCACGGACCTGCTGCGCGGAGAGCTCGGTTTTTCCGGGGTATTGTTCTCCGACGACCTCGAGATGAAGGCGCTCACCATGCCCACTGCCGAGGCCGCGGTACGCGCCGTCACCGCCGGTTGCGACGTGCTGCTGGTCTGTTCGCGTGCCGACCTCGCGGTCCTCGCGCACGAGGCGCTCGTCCACGAGGCGGAGAAGAGCCCGGCCTTCCGTGCACGTTGCGAGGAGGCCTTTGCTCGCGGCATCGCGATGCGCCGCAGGGTGCCGCCGGCGCCCGTCTCGTCCGACGTCGACCTCGCGCGCGCCTTCGAGGCGACGGCGCCGGTCAGCGCCGAGCTCGCGCGCCTGCTCGGCGAGGCCGCCCGATGACGATGGTGGGAGTCGCGGCCAGGCGGATCGTCACCGCCGATCCGGCGCGCATCACGCGGGACAATCCGCTGGGCGTCATCGAGAACGGCGTCGTCGTCTACGACGAGCACTCGATCAGCTGGATCGGTCCGCGCGAGAGCGCCGCCAAGGTGCCCATCATCGACCATGGCGATCGCGTCATCACCCCGGGCCTCGTCGACGCGCATACGCACGCCGCGTGGGTCGGCTCGCGCCACGACGAGTACGCGATGCGCATGGCGGGTGCCGACTACCGCGCCATCGCCGCCGCGGGCGGCGGCATCCTCTCCTCGTTCCGCGCCGTGGAGGCCGCCACCGAGGATTTCATCACCGAGACGCTCACCGCGCGGTTGCGTCGCATGGCCGAGCTCGGGGTCACGACCTGCGAGGTGAAGAGCGGCTATGGCCTCGAGCCCGACGGCGAGCGCAAGCAGCTGCGAGCCATCGCGCGCGCGAGCAAGAACCGCACGCTGCCGCACGTCGTCGCCACGTATCTCGCGCTCCATGCGCTCCCCGAGAGCGCCAAGAACAGCCGCGATCACTACGTGCTGCGCGTGGCGAGCTCGCTGGTCCCCGAGCTCGCGAATGCCAAGCTCGCGCAGTTCGTCGATGCCTACGTCGATCAGAACGCGTTCACCGTCGACGAGGCCCGCATCGTCTGCGAGTCGGCGCGGCGCGCAGGCCTGGGCGTCCGGCTCCATGTCGGGCAGTTCGCCGACGTCGGCGGCGCCCAGCTCTGCGCCGAGGTCGGCGCGAAGTCCGCCGACCACGTCGAGCACATCGACGCCGAGGGGATCGCCCTGCTCGCGAAGCACGGCATCGCGGCCATCCTCTTGCCCGTCGC
>JAYTZB010000161.1:0-4903 GCA_043742085.1 Polyangiaceae bacterium | reverse complement strand
TCGCCGGGGAGCACGAGATGGCTCGCGATGGCATGGACCTTCGATGCGCCGGCGGCGAGATACGAGTTGGCGGCTTGCACGAGCGAGGAGCCGGTGCGGATCATGTCGTCGTAGACGACGACCTCCTTGCCCTTCACGTCGGCGTTCACACCGGTGACCGCAAGCGCGCCGGACTTCGAGTCGCGGCTCTTGTAGACGAACGCCGGCTCCACGCCGAGGACGCGCGCAAGGCTCTGGACCCACTTCGCGCGGCCCGCGTCGCACGCGCCGAGCACGAAGGGCGTGGTGCCCATCCGCTCCTGGATCTTCTTCGTGATCATCGGCGCGCCGTAGATGTGACGCGTGAGCACGCGGTCATCGAGATAGAACTCGATGCCGTCGGTGTGGAGATCAAAGAGGAAGAAGCGCGTTCCTCCCTCGGGCGCGGGGATCGACGAGAGGAGGCGCGCGCGCGTCTTCGCGACCACCACCTCGCCGGGGCGCACCGCGCGCTCCATCGTCTGGTAACCGAAGTACGGGATCACGATGGCCAGCGATCGTGCGCCGCCGCGCGCGATCCCGGAGGCGAGGTCGAAGACCTCCAGCCAGTCGATGTCGGTGGGCGTTCCGCCGAGGAGCACGACGTCTCGGCCCCAGAGGTCCGAGGTGATGCGAAGGTAGCGCTCGCCGTCCGGGAAGTACTTTCGCTCGGTCTTTCCCGGCTCGAAATCGCCGGCTTCCAGGAAGCCCGGCTCCAGGTACTCATACGATGGAATGCTGAAGAGCAGGCGTCGAGACATCGACTCGGTACTACCACGATCCTGCGTGTAAGATTCCTGACCGTGACGATGCCCAACTCCCCGCCCCCGCTCCTCGCCGTCCTCACGCTCGCGCTCTGCGCGGCCGGCTCCTCGGGCTGCGCATCGAAGCCGACGATGAAGCTCAATCACGCCGAGATCAGCGGCGTGCAGATCGCCTTCCCGCCGTCGGTGGGCGTGGTGATGACCATCGTGCTCGACGTCTACAACCCCAACTCGTACGACGTCGCCGTTCGCGCGATGCGCGGCACCGCCACCATGGCGAACAAGTACACGCTACCCGTCGACTTCCGGCCCGGCGGCGAGGGCGTCTGGATGGCGGCCAACGCCACCACCTCGATGCGCGTGCCGGTCACGGTCCCGGTCGATCTCGCGCTCACGCTGCTGCGCGAGTCGTACACGTCCCCGGTCGTCCCCTTCCACGTGGTTGGCGCCGCCGACGTCACGGCCACGCGCACCTTCAAGATCGAGAAGGACAACTACGCGGTCGACGAGGTCGGCTCGTTCTCGCGCGACCAGCTCGCGATGGCGATCCCGCACTTCTGACGTGACGTGGTAAATCCGGACCATGACGTACGAGGAGCTGAAGCGCGCATGGGAGAGCAAGGTCGAGGGCCTCGAGGCGAAAGACAAGCCGCGCCCGCGCGTCCCGAACCTCGCCGGGCACGCCGACGTCGCGCCGCTCTACGGACCTGACGATCTCACGAGCTTCGATCCCGCACGCGATCTCGGCGTCCCGGGAGCGCCGCCGTTCACGCGCGGCGTGCAAGCCAACATGTACCGCGGTCGCTACTGGACGATGCGCCAGTACGCCGGCTTCGGCACCGCCGCCGAATCGAACGAGCGCTACCACTACCTCCTCGCGCAGGGTCAGACCGGCCTGTCGGTGGCCTTCGATCTCCCCACGCAGATGGGCCGCGACTCCGACGACGAGCGCAGCCTCGGCGAGGTGGGGCGCGTCGGCGTCGCCATCGATTCGCTCGACGACATGCGTGCGCTCTTGAAGGGCCTTCCGCTCGACAAGATCTCGACGTCGATGACCATCAACGCGACGGCCTCGACGCTGCTCTGTCTCTACATCGCAGTCGCCGAGGAGCAAGGGGTCCCACGCGAGAAGCTTCGCGGCACCATCCAGAACGACATCCTCAAGGAGTACATGGCCCGCGGTACGTACATCTACCCGCCGCGCCCGTCGCTCCGCCTCATCACCGACATCTTCGGGTTCTGCGGCCGGGAAGTGCCGGCCTGGAACACCATCTCCATCAGCGGGTACCACATCCGCGAAGCCGGCTGCGACGCGGTGCAGGAGGTGGCGTTCACCCTCGCCGACGGGCTCGCGTACGTGAAGGCCGCCGTCGATGCCGGGCTCGACGTCGACAAGTTCGGCGCGCAGCTCTCGTTCTTCTTCAACGTCCACAACAACCTCATCGAGGAGGTGGCGAAGTTCCGCGCGGCGCGCCGCATGTGGAGCCGCCTCATGAAGGATCGCTTCGGCGCCAAGACCGATCGCGCGCGCGCGCTCCGCTTCCACGGTCAGACCGCGGGCATGACGCTCACCGCGCAGCAGCCGCTCAACAACGTGGTGCGCGTCACCATGCAGACGCTCGCCGCCGTCCTCGGCGGATGCCAGTCGCTGCACACGAACAGCTACGACGAGGCGCTCGGGCTACCGACCAGCGAGGCCGTCACCATCGCGTTGCGCACGCAGCAGATCATCGCCAACGAGTCGGGCGTCGCCGACTTCGTCGATGCGCTGGGCGGCGCCTACGCCATCGAGAGCCTCACCGATCGCATCGAGAACGAGGCCAACAAGTACCTCGCGCGCATCGACGAGCTCGGCGGCATGGTCGACGCCATCGAGCAGGGCTACCCGCAGCGCGAGATCCAGAACAGCGCGTACAGCTACCAGGTCGAGGTCGAGAAGAAGCAGCGCATCATCGTGGGCGTGAACGACTTCGTGCAGGACTCACCGCACGTCGAGGTCATGAAGATCGATCCCAAGATCGAGCGCGATCAAGTGGAGCGGGTTCGCGCGGTGCGCGCGCGTCGCGATGCCTCGAAGCACGCCGAGTGCCTGCGGCGCATCGAGGCCGCGGCGAAGGGAAAGGACAACCTCCTCCCGCTCGTCCTCGACGCGGTGAAGGCCGAGGCCACGGTCGGCGAGATCGCCGGCGTCCTCCGCGAGGTGTGGGGCGAGCACCAGGAGACGCTCGTTCTCTAAGCGGCTCCGAGGCGCGAACCGGCCTAGGCGGCGGCTGCGAGGGGGCCTATGCTGCACTGCGGCATGAGCGCCCTCTCGCACCCGGCAGCGCAGAAGTACGCGGCGCACGTGAACGCCGCGTTCGTGAAGGTGCTCGGCGCCTTCGGGTCAGGTCGCATCTGGGTCCGCGCGAAGGGCACGTCGCTCTGGGACGCGGACGGACGCGAGTACCTCGATTTCCTGTCCGCCTCCGGCGCCGCGAGCCTCGGCCACAATCCGCCGAAGGTGCTCGAGCGACTACGCGAGGTGCTCGCCGACGATGCGGCAGGCTTCGCGGAGGCCGGCGTCTCCGTGGCCGCCGGTGATCTCGCCGCTGCGCTCGCGAAGCTCGCGGCGCCGCTGACTCGCGTCCTTCCGGGCACGACGCGCGGCGAGGCCATCGACAACGCGTTGAAGCTCGCGCGCGCTGCCACGAAGCGTCGCGCGCTCGTCCACTGCAAGGGCGGCTATCACGGCACGAGCCTCGGCAGCCTGTCGGTCACCGGGCATGGTCGCCTCCGTGATCCGTTCGAGCCGCTCCTCGGCGAGTGCTTCGAGATCCCCTTCGACGACGTCACCGCGCTCGCGAAGGTCCTCGAGGACAAGAAGCCCGCAGCGTTCGTGGTGGAAGCGATCCAGGTCGCCGCCGGCGTCGTCGTGCCGCGCCCCGGTTATCTGCGCGAGGCGCAGGAGCTGTGTCGGAAGTTCGGGACCCTCCTCGTTCTCGACGAGGCGCAGACCGGCCTCGGTCGCACCGGCAAGATGTTCGCGTACGAGCACGAGGGCTTCGTGCCCGACGTTCTCGTGCTCGGCGAGGCGCTCGGTGCTGGCCTCGTGCCGGTGTCGGCCACGCTCACCACGCCGGAGATCCACGATCGCGCCTACGGCAAGATGGATCGCTATGACCTCCAGGGCGCGCCTTCGGGGAACGCGCTCGGCTGGCGCGTCGCCATCGCCGTCCTCGAGATCCTCGAGCGCGAGTTGCTCGCCGAGGCGGCGCGCGAGCGCGGCGAGCAGCTCCTCGAGCGGCTGCGCGACGAGGTCGGCGGCCACCCGTTCGTGAAGGCGGTGCGCGGGCGCGGGCTGCTCGTCGGGCTCGAGCTCGGCCCGACGCGCTCGAGCGGGATCCTCGGGCGCCTTCTCCCCGGTCTCGTCGAGGGCCTCAGCCGCCGCATCTTCGGTCAGTGGCTCGCCGTTCGGCTGCTCGAGCAGGGCATCGTCTCGCAGCCTGCATCGCAGCAGTGGAACGTCCTCGAGCTGATGCCGCCGCTCACCGTCACCGAGGACGAGGTCGAGCGCGTCATCGGCGCCATCACCGATATTTTTGCAGAGTACAAGGACCTCAAGATGCTCCTCGCCGATGCCGGCCAGCGCTTCGGCTCTCAGCTCCTCGCGGGGTGGTCCTCGTAATGCAGCGTGTGTCGACGGGCGCCGCCATCGGCGCCGTCGCGGCCGTCGGAGCGCTGGTGGCCCTGGTGGCCTCGCGTTCGGACTGCGACGACAGGACCGCCGGCGGGCGAGCGGGGACGAGCGCGAGCGCGAGCGCGGAGGCAGCAGACGCCTCCGCACGCGCGGTCCGTGCGCAGCCTGGCTGTCATCCCACGATGGCGGGTGGCACGCTCGCGAAGGTCGCGCCGGGCGCGCTCTCGCTGGCCGTCGTGAAGGATCGCGCGCTCCTCGTCGGCACCGTTCCGCTGGAGCCGCACGGATGGCGTGGGGCGCAAGCCCAGCGCATCGTCCTCGATCGCATGGGCGCGCCGATGGGGTCCGTCGAGACCATCACGGATGCGCTGCCCGTGGTCCCCGGCGTCACGACCTTCGCGGCCGCGCTCGCGGAGGACGGACGGCTCACCACGCTCACCTACGC
>JAYTZB010000160.1:0-2459 GCA_043742085.1 Polyangiaceae bacterium | reverse complement strand
ACGGCCACCGCCGGGAGATCGTCGGCGAGGACCACGAGCAACGTCGCGCTCGTCGCGAGGCCGGTCCACGCGAGACGAGACGCCACGCGCCTCGTGCGTGTCCACACCACGTGCAAGACCGCAACGAACCCGATGAACGCCGCGAGCACCGCGAGCGTGGCCGAGGTGGGATCGCGGACGAGGTCGATGCCGAGATCGAGCTGTCCAATGCGCGAGAGCTGCACGACGTGCTGCTCGGCGACGCGACCGGCGGCCATCTGCGAGGCGCGTACGGCATGCGCGACGGCGAGGCCGAACGCGCCGCCCGACGTCGCGATGGCCACGCGCACCGCGAAGCGTCCGCCCGTGCCGCGTATCGCCGAGATGGTCGCGACCGCGGCCCACAGCAGCGGCAGCAGGACGAGCGCCACGAGCGACGAGGCGAGTTCGACGATCGTGAGGGTGCCCGCCGTCTCGAACATGCAGCAGCCAGGTTAAGGCTAAACGGGCAGAGAATTCAGAGGAAAGGGCTCGCGTGGGGCTCGGGCCGCACCATCGCGCCGCGGACGCGAAGCGCCGTACGGAGGGCGAAGAGCGCCAGCGCCGCCACCACCGTCAGGCCGAGCGCCGTCTCGAGCGATTCGCTCGGCGTGAGCTTGCGGGAGACCGCTATCAGGAGCGCGCCGAGCGCCAGCGCTGGAATCAGACGGCGCAGGAGGAATGCGCGGGATTCACGCGCGGTCCACGGCGAGGCGATGGAGGCCGCGCCGAGCAGGAGCCCCGCCAGCGTCCAGGTCTTGACCACGAAGAGCACCGCGCCTGCCACCTGGAGCAACGTGGAGCGCGGGTCGACGCCTCCTGGCAGCTGCCAGCCACCGAAGAACGCAGCGACGCCGAGCGCGCAGGCGACGACCAGCCCGAACCGCTCGAGGACACGGCCGGTGTCCTCGGCGCGCGCAGCGCTCCTCATGGACGCCGGTGTCGCGGGCTTCGCGGCGTGCATCGCTTCGGTCTCGTCGACACGCACATCGGTGAGCAGCGACGTCTCTTCGCGAGCGCGCAGGAGGACGAGCAGGCCACCGACGTAAGCGAACGCGAGGACGAACGCGACGGGCTGGCGGAGGGCCGCGAACTCCCACGGCGAGCCGCCCTGGGCGCGCACGATCTCCACGAGGTGCAACGCGCCGCCATGAACGACGATGCCGGCGATGGCCGCTGCGAGGACGAGCCCCGGCACGGCGACCTCGGCAGCTGCCCGCCACGATCCTCGCGACCCGCGCGCCGATGCCACGCGCGCCGCGAGGAAGAGCGCGATGGCAGCGACGAGCAGAACCGCGCCGTCGAGCTCGTCGCCCACGACGTGCGGCCCGAGCGCGAAGGTCGCGACGAGCACCGACGCCAGCGCCGAGCCGATGGCGCGTGGCCCGCGCCCGAACAACGCCGCGGCAGCGCGCTTCAAGCCGGTCGAGCGCAGGCGTCGCGCGACGCGCAGCTCGAGCGCCGAGGCGATGGCCGGCGCAGGAAGGACCAGCAACAGCAGCACGGCGAGCGCGAGGCCGACGAGGAGCAGCGCCGGCGCGTATTCCGTGGGAATACGCTCACCGGCATAGCCGATCATCGCGACGCTCTTGGTCTCCTCGGTTCCCGAGTCGCCGTGGCGGAGCGTGAAGCGAGCGCTTCGTGCCGAGGCCGGCGCGACGTCGGAGACCTCGCGCACGTGCACGCCGTCGACCGCACTGACGAGATCGCCGGGCTGGAACCCCGCCTGGTCGGCGAGGGAGCCAGGAGCCACCTTCTCGATGGGCAAGCCGCGAGGCGTGGCCGCGCCCGGCTCGACACCGACGAACGCGAGCACGTGCGCGCCTTCTTCGGTTCGCTCCTGTACGACGCGCGCGGGGACCGAAGAAGGCGAGATGTCGAGCGTGAGGCCATGCATCACGCCGACCAACGGCGGCGCCCCCGGCGCGCTCGATGCGAATGCGACCTCGACGTCGCCGTTCATCGTGGTGTGGACCGCATGATCGCCATGGCCGCAGAAGCGCTCTTCCAGCAGCTCGCCCACCACGATCTCGATGTGGTCCGAGCTGGTGACCACGCCCTCTCCCTCGACGGTCGCGCCGTGCACCGGCGGATGGCCAGGGCGGAGGAGCGTCCCGCGGAAGGTGACGCGGGCGGCGCGTCCCTGCGGGAAGCCGGCGCCGACCAGCTCCATGCGGTCGCCGATCTCGACCGCACGCGGCGAGACCTCGGTGACCTCGACGAGCGGCGGAATTCCGTCTCTCTCGCAGCCAGCGAGACCGAGTGTCGCAACGAGCGCGGCGACGAGGAACAGGAGGGGTAGAGGAGCCGAGCGCAGCACGCCCGATCGTTCTAGAGGAGCGGGCCCAATCACGCGACTTTTCGGCGTTTCTTGTGGCATGCTCGCCGGCCATGGCGAAGGTCTACGCGGTGATCATGGCAGGCGGTGCCGGCACCAGGTT
>JAYTZB010000159.1:0-24315 GCA_043742085.1 Polyangiaceae bacterium | reverse complement strand
ATGGTGACCTCGCCGCCCACGATCGGCAGGCGACCCGCTGCCGACGCGGCGGTGGGATTCACGGAGAGCTGGAGATCGGCGTCGACGGTGGCCTTCACGCCCTCGAGCGGAGACACGTAGAGCTGCCGTCCGATGACCGATGCCTCGGCGATGCCGAGCTGTCCGCCCTTCAGCGGCATGCGGCCGGTGAGGCTGACGTCTCCGCCGAGAAAATGTCCCGACGCGCGCGTGACCCGTGCCTCGTTCTCGTCGGCGACGAGATCGATCTCGACGTCGGTGATTCCCCCGGGCAGGCCCTTGAACGCGAACTCGCCGGTTCGCACCTTGAGCTGGCCGTCGAACTGCGGCTCGGTCGCCTTGCCGCGCAGCTTCACCGAGCCGCTCAGCGTGCCCACGGCACGCGTCATCTTCGGGACGATGCCGACGAGGATCCCGAGATCGATGGGCGAGAGCTCCGCGTCGAGCGCGAGCTCGGCAGACCGGGTGACCTTGTTGATCGCGCCCTTCACGGCGAACGCGCCCTTGAAGCCATTGGGTGCCGCGAGGTCGAACGTGACGGGCGGCAACTGAACCGTGTCGTCCGCGAGGGCAATGACGATGGGCGGGCCGACGGCGACGCCGGGCGCGCTCGACGGCGACGTCCGGAGCGACAGCGTCTGGCCGCCGCGTGAAATCCGGATCGCGCGCGGCGTGAAGCGTCCCTTCGCATGCGAGATGTCGTCGGTGGCGACGCGATCGATGACGATGTCGCCGGAGACCTCGCCGCCCAGCGCGGCGACGGCGGGTCCGCCGTTGGGGTCGGCGTCGCCGCCGCTCTCCGCGACGAGCAGTCGACCGATGGGACCGAGATCGAAGCGCGAGAGCTCGATGTGCCCGGATGCGACGGGCGACTTCTGGCGCGTGACCACCAGCTTCTCGATCTTCACCTGCCCGCCGAACAGCGCGCCGTCGATGGTGTAGTTGCCCTGCACCGACGTGTCGTGGAGCCAGGCGTCCTTGTCGAACGGCGCGGAGATCGCCGCGCCGCACGCGGTCCGCCCGATGACCTTCGACTTCGACGGCAGCTGGCTCACCGAGACATGCACGTCGGAGCCGCCGAACGCTGCGCCGGCGATGCGCATCGGCGTGACGTCCAGATCCGCCTCCACGTTGTAGGCCGAGAGCGATCCGCCCAGCCTCGCGACACCCGACGCCGAGCCTTCGAGCTTCGGCGCGATCGATCCGAGCATGTCGGCGCGACCGAGCGGAAAGCCCTGCAGGACCATGCTGCCGCGCAGCTCGCCGCCACGATGAACGACGATCGAGCCGAGCACCGAGCCGAGCGGCGGTCGCCCCTCCTTCTTGACCTTGGTGAGCGAGAGCGAGCGCACGTCGATCTCGGCGCCCTCGAGCCCGGCTTGCTGATCGAGCCAGCGGTAACCGAGGTCGGCATGCGCCTCGTCGAACTTCTCGCCCAGCAGGTTCAGCTTGTGCGCGTTCACCGACGCCTGCACGTCGAGGTAGCCGCCCGTGCACTTGTCCTCAGGTCCGCCGAGCGCGAGATGGATGCGCGCGTTGGTCTCGAGCGTGCCCTCGATCTCCGTGAAGCGCGGATCCTCGTCGAGCTTGAAGACGTTGAAGAAGTCACGGATGTCGAGGTTCTTCGAGATGACCTGTCCGTCGAGCTGCATGCTCGCCGCGCCGCCGAAGGCGAGCTGGCCCGTGGTGAGCTCGTAGGTGCTCTTGCCCTTCTGCGCGTGCACGTCGCGGAGGTCGACTGTGAGCTTGTGGAGCTCGACGTGCCCTTGCGTCACGTTCCCGAACGGCAGATCACCGATCGAGAAGCCCATGATGCTCATGATCTCGCCCTCGAGATGAGGGTCGTTGAATTTTCCGGCGACGCTCAGCTTCTCGACCTCGGCGACGCCGCCCATCTTCACGTGACCGAGCGGCGAGAGATCCTGGATGTCGACCTTGGCGTGCGGGATGTCGACCCGCAGGATCTCGTGGAAGCCGATCGAGACGAAGCCCTCGTCGATCTGGCTGTGCGTGGTGTTGACGCGGATGTGCTGGAACTCGAGGGCGTTGGGCCGAACCGCCACTTTGCCCACGAAATTGCCCTCTTTCACGCCGGTGGCGCGCAGCCGCGCCGGGTCGTCGACCGCGGCGTCGAAGACCGCGAAGTTCGCGGTCTTGCCGAGGAGGTCACCGTCGAGCTTGAGCGGATCGATGGTGCCGTGGAGGGCGGTGACCTTCACCTCCTTGATGTCCCAGGTCACGTGCGGGTGCTGCGTGACGCCGAGGTCCTGCATGAGCGCGGTGAAGCTCACGCTCGTCACGTCGACGGTTGCCGCCTTGAGCGGGATGCCTTTGGCGAGCGGCTGCACCTCCACGTCACGCAGCTCGACGAGGCCGTCGGCGAGCTCGAGGCGCGTGAGCGGGCTGGTGACCACGCTGCGCTGCACGCGGAAGTCGCTCTGGAACGTGCGCGCGAACCGATAGCGATCGACACGAATGCCCTCGGCCTCGAGCCGTCCCGCGACGTCGGGAATGGGTGTCTCGGGCGTGTAGCGGAGCTCGGCGTCGAGCCTGACCCAGCCGTCGACGTCGGGCATGCCTGGCGCTCGATCCAGGAGGCCCAGCGGGGCGCGCACGCGGATGTGACCATCGACGTTGGGAAGATCGCCCGCGGCCTTGGGGAGCGTGACCGAGAGGTGGCCGAGCGTGAGCTCGACGTAGCGTTTGTCGTCCTTCGAGACGTCACATCCGAGCGCGGTCTCCTCGGCGGGATCGAGATCGGCGGCGCCGAACGTGAAGAATCGCCGTATCAAGACATGCTTGGAATCCAGGCGCGCGCGCGCGTCGATGCGGCAGAGCACGTCCTCGTCGACCGCGTACTCGGCGGGCTTCGTGCCCTCGGCGGCCTTGATGGTGCGGACCCTGCGAGCGCGCGCCTGCGCCACGCGGAGCGCCACCTCGAACGCGGTGCCGCCCTCACCGTCGTCGTCGGTGGTGACATCGGCGTCGATCTCGTGGCCCTGGACGCGGACGCCGTCGATGTCGACGTCGACCTCGGCCTCGCTCGCGGACACGACGGAGAACGGGGCCTTCAGCGGGCCTGCCTTCTTCTCGGACGCCTGCAGCTTGAGCGCGAGGTTCTGGAGCTGGCCGTCCTTCATCACGATGCGCGTGGCGGGCTGCTCGATCTCGATCTGATCGATGACCAGCTTGCCGGCGAGGAGCCCGAAGATCTTCGGGCGAGCGCTGGCGCGGCGCGCGGTCAGGAACGGCGTGCCGCCGTCCGTCGCCTCGACGCGGATGTTGCGGAGCGTGACGCTGAGCGGCCAGAGCGCGAGCTCCAGCTCGTAGTGCGCGTCGACCCCGAGGCCCGCGATCACCTTGCGCGTCTCGGTGGTGGCGATGTTGCGTGCCCACTTCGTGCGGACCAGCAAGCCGAGGCCCACGGGGATGAGCCCCGCCAGCGCGAAGATCACGCACAGGATGCGCGCGACGATCCGTCCCCAGTCGCGGCGCCTGGTGCGCCGGACGGGCGGTAGCATCGTGCTGGAGCTGCCCCGCTCGTTCATCCTGTGACGTTCAACCTCTGATCCGGCGCTGGTTCGCCCTGTACTCTAGCGGCTGGCTGGACAATTCGCTTCTTTCCGGGCCAAGTACGCGAGGTTAGGACGCGAGTCAGGGACCAAGAGCAACCGTGCGACGCAAGACCCCAGGCGTGGTGAGTGGCGATGATCTCCTGCCGGCGCTGATCAAGCGCGTGGAGCGGCACGACCCCGCACGCGTCGTCGCGCTGCTCGAGCCCCTCGTCCTCGATCGTCGCGCGCAGCGGCTTCGCGACGTCATCGGGCAGCGGCTCGAGAGCGTGCAGGTGGTGTTCGATGCGCCTCACGACCCGCACAACGGATCGGCCGTGCTGCGATCGTGCGAGGCCTTCGGCGTGCAGTTCGTGCACGTCGTCGAGCGTCTCGAGAGGTTTCTCGCCGCGCCCAGCGTCGCCAAAGGCGCTGAAAAATGGGTCGATCTGCACCGCTGGTCGAACGTCGACCAGGTCATCGCGAAGATGAAGGCGGACGGCCTCGAGCTGGTCGCCGCCGCCGCCGACGGTGAGCTCGCGCCTCACGATCTCGCGTCGATCCCGCGGCTCGCCCTCGTGCTCGGCAACGAGCGCGACGGCATCGCCGACAAGCTCGTGGAGGCCTGCACGCGGCGCGTGCGCGTCCCGATGCGCGGCTTCGTGGAGAGCCTGAACGTGAGCGTGAGCGCGGCCATCCTCCTCGCCCATGCCACGGTGGGTCGGAGCGGCGATCTCTCCGCGGAGGATCGCCTCCGCCTCTACGCGCGAGGCCTGTATTTCACGGTCGACAAGGCCGACGACGTGCTCCAGGAATTCACCTGAGCGACGCCGCGAGGAACCTGTCGATGCGGCCGAACGCGTCGCGCTGCGCCTTCGCGATGCCTCGCGCCGTGCCGCCCAGCGCGAGCAGCTCTCCAGTGATGGGGTGGACGACGGCGGTCGACAGCGCGGTCGGCGTTCCGGGCAGCCCGGTCGAAGCGTGCCCGGAGTCGGGATAGCAGACCGAGTCGTCGGCGAAGCGCTTGTCGTGGCCGTTCGCGACCAGCCGATCCATGGCGATCTTCGCGAGATCGCACGACGGCCAGAGCTGATCGTCGCCGCCCGCGAGCATCAGGATCGGCCCGTTCGTCTTCTCGACCTTGAACGCCGCGGCCTCGCGTGCGGCCGGCGCGGCCTTCGCGAGCGCGTCGCGAAAGACCGGCGTCTCGGCCGGTGCCTTCGCGCCGGTGGGCGTCGTCCACTGACCGGCGGCGGCGTTGGAGTACGGGATGAAGGCGAGCTTCTCGCCGCGGAACGTCCATGACGACGTCTCGGACCCGTCGAGCATCGGCGATCCCCATGACACGCCGCTCGGCACCTCGGCGATCACCGCGCTCACGCGCGGGAACGATGCGCCGAGGAGGAGCGCGAGCTCGCCGCCTCGTGAGCCGCCCATCACGGCCAGCTTCGTCGCGTCGACCTCCGGGCGCGCGTCCACCCACGCGAAGGCCTTCTCGAAATACTCGAGTGGCACCTCGGTGAGGTAATCGGGCAGCCCCGTGGCGTTGAAGTACGCGAGCCCGAGCGCCGCGTACCCGCGCGATGCCCAGTACATCGCCGCGTATTCTCCGGAGGACAGGCCGCCTTCGGAGCCGCCGAAGGTCACGATCACGGGCAGCTTCGTCTTCCCCGGCGCTGCGTAGAACACGCCGACGAGGCCGTTGTCGCTCACGGGGACACGCGTGATGCCCTCGAGCACGTACCAGCGCGGGAGCGCCGCGCCGCCGAGCAAGGTCCCGTCGGCGGCCACCACGTCGACGTGGAATGCATACGGATCGGCGGCCGGGATCGCCTGCGTCGTCTTCGCCATCGACCACACGAGCCCATCGGCATCGGCGCCCGTGTACGAGCCGCGGACGGCGGCCGTCGTACCGGTATCGATCACGCCCGAGGCATCTGCGGCGAACACCGCTTCGGCACGGTAGTTGGCGTCCGCGAGCTTGGACGACGAGCGGAGCGTGATCTCCTCGCCGGGGATCAGGCCGTCGATGCGCGCCACGAACGGCTCGGCCCACTGCACGCGGGTCACCGCCGCCGCACCCTGCGCGAACGTGACGTGGACGGCGCCGCGCACCGGCGCGGGCGGGTCGACCACGGGCGGCGCCGACGCAGCCGGTTGACCCGCCGGGCTGCTCGACGATCCCCCGCAACCCTGGAGGCCGCCGCTCGCGGCTCCGGCGAGCAGCAGGAGACCCAGCGACGTGACCGACGAAGCGAACGCGCGCATGGCCTTTCGTGGAGCAAGCCGCGGTCCACCCCAACGGCCGGGAAAAGGCGCAGCGGGCCGCGCGAGGGTGTGCACGGATCGCCGATCCGGCCCTGGAGATCGTGCAGATCGTGACGCCCTCCGCGAGAGTCGTGTCGTGGGCCGGTCGGGGCTAGCATCGAAGACGTGCGAGGCGCTCGTATCCTCGTCTTCGTTCCCAGCGTCGCCGTCCTCGCGCTGACGCTCGCCCCCGGCTGTCGTGACGCCACGCAGGCGACCGTCGACATCTCGCTGGCAAAGGGTGCACTCTGCACGGAGATCAAGAGCACGGCCATCACTGTCGGCACCGACCCGAGGGGCACCGAGGACCGCGTCGCGCACGAGTTCGTCACCGCCACGACGTCGACCTGCGATTCGTCGAGCGGCGAGATCGGTACGCTCGTCCTCACGCCCAGCGGCAGCGGTCGAGCGTCCGTCATCGTCGTCGTCGCGTACGGCACGGCGCCGGCGGCGTCGTGCAAGCCGCCCCTCTTCGCGGGCTGCATCGTCGCGCGCAGGCAGTTCTCGTTCACCGATCACCGCAATCTGGTGATGCCCATCAGCATCGACCCCGACTGCAAGGACGTCCCTTGCGATGCGTTCTCGACATGTCGTTCGGGCAAGTGCTTCTCGTCCGAGGCCACATGCACCGGCGACGCATGCAGCGAGCCCGGCGATCCGGGTGACGGCGGCACGCTCGTCGACGGCGAGGTCGACACCGGCATGCCCCACGATGCGGCGAAGCAGGACGGCGGCGCAGCTCTCGATGGCTCGGACAGCTCGATCGACCTCGACAGCAGCGTCGACGGAGGCGTCGATGCGCAGCCGGACGGACCGCTCCCGAGCACGCGCTGCACATCGCCGGGCGGAGCCGGGTCACTCGTCTGTGGCAACATGTCGTGCAGCGGGTCGACCAACCATTGCTGCGGCGCCGCTGCCGACACGGCGACGTGCTCGACGGTCCCGTGCCCTCCGATGACTCCGCGCTACTGCTGCGACGCTACCGACTGCGGAGCCGCCGGAGCCTGTCCGATCGCCAACGTGAGAGCGGGCGGCGTCATCGGGGGCGGCGGTGTCGGCACCTGTCCGAGCGGGGTGGTGGTGGTCCCGCCTCCGCCTCCCCCCGCCATCCCGTAGCGCCCGCGCGGCGACAGCGACGCGACCACTTTACGCCCGTGCGCACGAGCGGTAGCTAGCTGCCACGCATGCACGTCATCCCCGCGCACCAGGGCAGGCCTTCCGACGATCCGATCTTCGCGCTCAACAAGGAGGCCGCGGCTCGGAAGGCGAAGGGCGAATCGGTCGTCAACGCGACGGTCGGCGCGCTGCTGCATGACGACGGTCGCCTCGCGATCCTCCCGACCTCCGCGCGCGCCGTCCACGAGGTGCCCGCCGAGGAGTGGGCGCCCTACGCGCCGATCGCGGGAGCCCCGGATTTCCTGGACGCCGTGACCTCCGATCTCTTCCGCGACGAGCCTTCGATGAAGGCCGCTGCGGTCGCCGCCGCCACGCCGGGCGGCACCGGCGCGCTCCGACATGCCATCGCGAACTACCTCGAGCCCGGTCAGTCGCTCCTCACGACGAGCTTCTTCTGGGGGCCCTACCAGACGCTGTGCGACGAGTCCGATCGCAAGCTCGCGACGTTCTCGATGTTCGATGGCGAGGGCAAGCTCGACACCGTCGCGCTCGACAAGGCGCTCGCCGATCACGTGACGACGCAGAAGCGCGCGCTGATCTTCATCAACGACCCGTGCCACAACCCGACCGGCTACTCGATGACCGCCGAGGAGTGGCGCGAGGTGGTCGAGCGTCTCGTCGCGCATTCGTCGCGCGCGCCGGTCACGCTGCTCTGCGACACCGCGTACTTCGCCTACGCGGCGCGCCCCGATCCGCGCGCGTTCCTCAAGGAGCTGCGCCCGCTGCTCGGCAAGGTGGGGCTCGCCTTCGCATGGAGCGCATCGAAGACGTTCACGCACTACGGCCTGCGCGTCGGCGCGATCGTGGCATGCGTTCCGGATGCGAAGGAGCGCGCTGCCACCGAGGCGGCGCTCAGCTACTCGTGCCGCGGGACCTGGTCGAACTGTTCGCGCGGCGGCATGCGCGCCGTCACGCGGCTCCTGACCGAACCGTCGATGGCGAAGTCGAGCGATGCCGAGCGCGACGAGCTCAAGTCACTGCTCGGTGCGCGCGTGAAGGCCTTCAACCACGCGGCGCGCGCGAAGGACCTGAGGTACCCGCGCTACGAGGGCGGGTTCTTCGTCACGGTGTTCTGCGACGATGCGCACGAACGCGCGCTCCGCATGAAGGAGAAGGGCGTCTTCGTCGTGCCGGCGAAGGGCGCCCTCCGGGTCGCGCTGTGCTCGGTCGCCGAGCGCGACGTCCCGCGCCTGGTCGACGCCCTGGCGGAGTGACCGCGACCGGACGAGCTAGGCGAGTGAGCTAGCGCTCTGGGCGAGCTTCCTGTCGAGCTCGCCCGCGACGTCGAGCGCGCGCATGTCGTCGAAGCCGCCGATGGCCTCGTCGTTGATGAAGATCTGCGGGACGGTACGACGGCCGCCGGTGGCCTTCACGAGCCAGTCGCGGGTCTCGTGGTCCCGAGTGACGTCGATCTCCTCGAACTCCACTCCCTTCGACTTCAGGAGCATCTTCGCTCGGATGCAGTACGGGCAGATGAGGGTCGTGTACATGCGGACGCGCGCGACAGCCATTCTCTTAGACGTACTACAGCGTTCGCGCGTTGCGAGCTGGAGCGCGAAATTGCGGCGAAAGACGCCGGCAGAAACAGGGTCTCCGGCGTGTTACCTTCGCGCTAACCCATGGCCGCCGAGCAGACGATTCACCTCGAGCGTTACGCCCCCGATGCCAAGGCCCTCGTGGCCGGCGCTCAGTCCCTCGCGGACGAGCGAAAGCACGTGCAGGTGGAGCCCATCCACCTCCTCGCACGGGCGCTCGACCGCGATCGCGGCGTGGCCGAGGTGTTCAAGAAGGCCGGCGCCGATCCGGCGGACGTGGTCGCCGAGGCCGAGTCGCAGCTCTCCAAGCTCGCCAAGGCCGGGGCCGGTCTGGCGTACCTCTCGTCCGCGATGCTCGCGCTCCTCGCGCGTGCCGAGAAGGAGGCCGACAAGGCGTCCATCGGCGTGGAGCACCTCCTCAACGCGCTCTCGCAGGAGATCCGCGGGCCGGCAGCCGTGGTCCTCCAGGCGTTCGCGCTCGGCCCCGGCTCGCTGCGGCCGCACATGGCCGCGCTGAAGAGCGTCCCCCGCGACGTCCCCGGTCAAGGCTCCGGCGGCGGCAGCACGCCCGGCGGCGCCGATGCGATGGCGCGCTACGTGAACGACCTCACCGCGCGCGCCCGGGAAAAAGGCTTCGATCCGGTGATCGGACGCGACACCGAGGTGCGGCGCCTCCTGCAGATCCTCGAGCGCCGGCAGAAGAATCACCCGCTCCTCGTGGGCGAGCCGGGCACCGGCAAGACCGCCATCGTCGGCGCGCTCGCGATGCGCATCGCCGCCGGCGACGTCCCGCAGAACCTCGCCAGCCTCTCCATCCTCGAGCTCGAGATCGGGCAGCTCGTCGCCGGCGCGAAGCTGCGCGGCGAGATCGAGGACCGCCTGAAGCAGGTCATCTCGCAGATCAAATCGCAGGACACGCTCCTCTACATCTCTTCGCTGGAGTCGCTCCTCGGTTCCGGCGGCGCAGGCAGCGGCGTCGGTGATCTGCTGAAGCCGATGCTCGCCCGCGGTGACATCCGTCTGCTCGCGTCGACCACGCCGGAGGGCATCCGCAAGCTCTCCGACAAGGACCCGAACCTCCTCCGCCGCTTCACCGTGCTCGCCATCGATCCGCCGACGCCGGAGCGCGCCATCGAGATCCTCCGCGGGATCGCCCCGCGCTACGAGGCGCACCACAAGGTCCAGATCGGCGATCCCGCCTGCGTTGCCGCCGTTCGGCTGGCCAAGCGCTACGTGCAGGATCGCGCGCTCCCCGACAGCGCGATCGATCTCCTCGACGAGGCCTGCGCGCGCAAGCGCGTCGAGATCGACGGCCTGCCTGCGCACATGGACGACGCGATCCGTCGCGTCGCCTCGTTGAAGGCCCAGCTCGCCGGCCTCGTCGACGACATCGACGCCATGAGCCTCAAGACGAAGGCGCGCCTCGACAAGGAGATCGCCGAGCTCGAGCCGTCGGTGGTCGAGATGCGTTCGAAGCTCGACTCGCGACGCGGCGCGCTCGCCGCGCAAGCTGCGCTCAAGGACGAGATGCAGAAGCTCCAGGCTGCGCTGGAGTCGGCGCGCAAGGACCAGAACTTCGCGAAGCTCGGAGAGCTCGAGCACGTGCAGATCCCCGACGTGAAGCGTCGCCTCGATGCCGCGAACGAAGCGGTCGAGAAGGCGGGCCTCAAGGAAGGCGTCTCGCGCATCGTCACCGAAGAAGCCGTGGCGCAGGTGCTCGGCGACTGGACCGGCATTCCCGTGTCCCGCATGCTCGAGGCCGAGAGCGAGAAGCTGCTCAAGATGGAAGAGCGGCTCTCGGCGCGCGTCGTCGGGCAGAACGAGGCGGTCCGCGCGGTATCGAAGGCGGTGCGCCGCGGGCGCGTCGGCCTCCGCGATCCCGGCAAGCCGATCGGCAGCTTCCTCTATCTCGGCCCCTCCGGCGTCGGAAAGACCGAGCTCGCAAAGGCGCTCGCGGAGTTCCTCTTCGACGACGAGCAGTCGATGACCCGCATCGACATGAGCGAGTTCATGGAGAAGCACATGGCGCAGCGCCTCGTCGGCGCTCCTCCGGGCTACGTCGACAGCGAGGAAGGCGGCTTCCTCACCGAGGCTGTGCGCCGCCGTCCGTACAGCGTCCTCCTCTTCGACGAGGTCGAGAAGGCGCACGCCGACGTGTTCAACCTGCTCCTCCAGGTGCTCGACGACGGGCGCCTCACCGACGGCCGCGGTCGCACCGCCGACTTCTCGAACACCGTCGTCATCATGACGAGCAACATCGGCTCGCAGCGCATCCTCGAGACGGACCCGAAGCTCTTCGAATCCGAGGACGGCCGCGACGCGCTCCGCGACGTGCTCCGCGAGGAGCTGAAGAACTTCCTCCGTCCCGAGTTCCTCAACCGCATCGACGACGTCATCATCTTCCGGCCGCTCTCGAAGACGGACCTCCGCGGCATCGTCGACATCCAGCTCCGTCGTCTCGAGAAGCTGGTCGCCGATCGCGAGCTGAAGCTGGAGCTGACCGAAGCGGCGAAGATGCGCCTCGTCGACATCGGCTACGAGCCGGCGTTCGGCGCGCGACCCCTGAAGCGCGCCATCCTCAAGGCCATCCAGGACCCGCTCGCCGAGGAGCTCCTCGCCGCCGGCTACCCCAACGGATCGACGGTCCGCGTCGACGTCGAGGGCGACGGCTTCAAGTTCGTGAAGGGCTGAGCTGAGCAGCTGGGCGTGATGCCTCCGCCTGCGCCAGGTGTTGCCGGCGGCAGGACGCGGGCGGCACAGATGGCTCAGATCGTGCCAGACTCCGCGGCCTGTTTTCCCGCTGATTCGACGCGATCCGTGCCGGTATGAGCCTTGCTCAGCGCGCCCGCATGCGAATCGTAAGCTTGCTCATGGTTTCGGTGGCGGCTTCGGCCATGACGCTCGTGGCGTGTGGCGGCGCGACCGCGGGCGACGGAACCACGACAGGCACCGGGTCCCCGAAGTCCGACCCCGGCACCTCGGCGGGTACGTCGGGTACGTCGGGCGGCAGCATCACCGGCAACGATCCCGGCAACGACCTCCCGCAGCCCGGACTCCATCCGCCGACGAACGGACGCGGGCCGGGCACGGTCGGCGCGACCTGCGCGAGCCCCACGCACGTGAGCGTGGGCCCTGGCGGCACCATCGCTCGTCCGGTCGGCTCCGCGCTTCGCCTCCAGCTCACGTACCAGGGCGCCGACATCGGCGTGACCGAGGCGCGCGGCGTCGACATGCTCCTGTCGAAGGCCGACGGTCCGTTCACCCCCGGCGCCGTCGCGGGCTACTGGGTCGAGACGCGCAGCGCGGGCGCGACCATCTACCAGCACCTCGTCCAGGACCCGACCACCATCGAGGCGGTCGGTGCCGGAGGGAGCGGCTTCACGAACCTCCCGGTCGATCGCTGCGCGGCGAAGATCATTTCCGCGGACGTCCCCAACAACCCGAGCATCACCGACATCGTGATCTACGGCAGCCCGTACGGCACCAACGACGGCGCCGTCGAGCTCGGCCACTTCACGATCAATTAGTCGCGCGTCTCGCGCTACAGTCGCCGGCGAAATGCGCGTTCATCTCGTCGGCGTGGCGGGTACGGGAATGGGTCAGCTCGCGCTCCTGCTGCGCGACGCCGGCCACGACGTCAGCGGCTCGGATATGGCGTTCGATCCGCCGATGGGCCCCGCGCTCGAGGCGGCCGGCATTCGCTGCGTGGAGGGCTACGACGCCGCGCACATCGACGCGTCGCTCGAGCTCGTGGTGGTCGGCAACGCCATCCGCAAGGAGAACCCCGAGGCCATGCGCGCCGAGGAGCTCGGCCTTCCGCGCTCGAGCATGTCGCTGGCCTTGCGCGAGCGCTTCCTCGTCGGTCCGCCGCCGCGGCGTCCGCTCGTCGTTGCCGGCACCCACGGCAAGACGACCACCTCGTCGATGTGCGCCTGGATCCTGCACGAGGCCGGGCTCGAGCCGGGCTTCTTCATCGGCGGCCTCCCGAAGAACTTCCCCTCGGGCGCATCCATCGGCTCGACGAAACGGAAGCTCACGTCCACGAGCGGCGTCCACGCCTCGTCGGGAAAGGCGGCGCCCTTCGTGGTCGAGGGCGACGAGTACGACGCCGTCTACTGGAACAAGCGCCCCAAGTTCTTCGACTACGTCGGCGTGGGCACCGATGACGTCGCGATCCTCACCAGCATCGAGCAAGATCACATCGACATCTACCCGTCGGTGGAGCTCTACGAAGCGCAGTTCGAGGCGTTCGTGCAGATGATCCCCGGCGACGGCCTCCTCGCGGTCGACGCCCGCGATGCGCGAGCCCGCGCCATCGTCAGCGAGCACGCCGATTCGAAGACGCTCTTCTACGGGCTCGAGGGCGACGACACGGGCGACGTGACCCCGACCTGGCTCGGCGCCATGGTCGCGCCCGATCCCGTCAGCGGCGCGCAGCCGTTCGATCTCTACGCGGGAGGCTCGTTTTGCGGGCGTTTCGCGCTCAAGGTGCCGGGCGCGCACAACGTTCGCAATGCCGTGGGCGCCATCGCTGTGTGCGCCGAGGGCTTCGGCGTCGGCGTGCAGACTGCACGCACCGCGCTCGCCTCCTTCGAGGGCGTGAGGCGCCGTCAGGATCTCCTCGGTCGCCCCGGCGACATCGCCGTCTACGACGACTTCGCCCACCACCCGACCGCGGTCGACGAGACGCTGCGCGCGCTCCGCGCCCGGCATCCGGCCGGCAAGCTCTGGGCAGTCTTCGAGCCGCGCAGCGCGACCGCCTGTCGTGCTCTCCACCAGCACGAGTACGTCGCCGCGTTCGCGCCCGCCGATCGCGTGCTCTTCGCGCCGCTGGGGCGCACCAACGTGCCCGAGGCCGAGCGGCTCGATCTCGGTCGACTCGCACGCGAGATCGGGGAGAAGGCGGTCGCCGAGAGCAGCGTCGACTCCATCCTCGAGCGTCTCGTTTCGGAGGCGGCCGCCGGTGACACCATCGCTCTCCTCTCCAACGGCGCGTTCGGCGGCATCCACGCGCGGCTCCTCACGGCGCTCGCGCTGCGGAGCCGAGCGACGTGAACAAGGCCGAGCTCGAGGCGATCCTCGACACTGCTCGGAGCGCCGCGCGCGAGGCGGCCACGCTCGTTCGAGCCGGCTTCCGCCGTCATCCGGCGGTCGAGCACAAGGGCGCGGTAGACCTCGTCACGCAGTTCGATCGCGACAGCGAGACGCTGCTCCGCGCCCGGCTGTCGGCCGCCCTCCCCTTCGACATCGTCGGCGAGGAGCAAGGTGGCGTCTGGAACCGCGCCGCTCCCGCGTTCTTCATCGACCCCATCGACGGCACCACCAACTTCGTCCACGGCCACCCGTTCTGGTGCGTATCGGTCGGCCTGGTCTTCGCCGGACAGCCCATCCTCGGCGTCGTCATCGCGCCCGCGCTCCGCCTCGAGTGGTACGGCTACGTCGCCAGCGACGGCGAGCGCCTGGCGATCCGCCGCGGCGACGATGGCACCGAGGAGCCGTGCGTGGTCAGCGGCATGGATCGCTTCGAGGACTCGCTGCTCGCCACCGGCTTCCCGTACGACCGGCGTACGAGCGCCGACAACAACTTCGACGCGTTCGTCGCCATCAAGCAGCGTTGTCAGGCGGTGCGTCGATGCGGATCGGCCGCGCTCGACCTCTGCATGGTCGCCGACGGAACGTACGAGGGTTACTGGGAGCGAAAGCTCCGGCCGTGGGACATCGCGGGCGGCATCGCGATGGTGCTGGGCGCGCGCGGGCGAGTCAGCGAGCTCGATGGCGGCGTCGATTGCGTCGCGAGCGGACACGTCGTCGCGACCAACGGCCACATCCACGATGCGCTTCTCGAGGCGCTTGCGCACGCGGCGCCTCTCTCGATCGTCCCAGCGACCAGGTGACTCGCGAGCAGTCCGGCGGAGCTTGATCGCAACCGCAGATCGTCCGCGATTCTCGATGTAGGCGCGAGTCCGTGTGACTTCGGTACATCGCCGATTGCGCACCCGATGACGTGCGTCAGGCATCGTAGTGATTCACTCTTAACGCGGAGGCTCGCGTGCGACGCATCGCTCATCTCTCCGACGTGCACACCCTCGATCCCGCTCACGGTCGATCGAGCGCGCGCTATCGCTTCGCCACGAAGTTCGTGAGCCTTGGTCGCCCCGTCGATCCCCGGAGTCGAGCCAAGAAGCTGATGCGAGGGCTCGCCGCCGCAAAAGCGAGCGGCGCCGACCACGTCGTCATCACCGGCGATCTCACCGAGATGGGCGACGCACGAGAGTTCGAGCACTTCGCGAACCTCCTCGACGACGCCGGCATGCCCGAGGGCGGCGTCACGCTCGTGCCCGGCAACCACGACGCGTACACGACCAACGGTGCGTGGCGGCGCGCGCTCGAGGGTCCACTGAAGCGTTACGCATCGGCGAGCGCGGAGGGCGAAGGCGGCAAGGTCGTCGACCGAGGCGAGGTGGTGTTCCTGCCCATCGACACGTCGTACTTTCAGTCCATGGCCCGCTCCGCCGGCACGTTCACCCCCGACGCCGCGCGCGCGGTGCAGGCACGCATCGACGACCCCGGTCTACGCGACCGGGCCATGGTGCTCGTCATGCACCACCCGCCGTTCCTCCATCATTCGAACCCGCTCTCCGAGTGGATCGACGGACTGCGCGGCTGCAAGCACGTCCTCGACATGCTCACGCAGCATCCTCGCGTGCAAATCCTCCACGGTCACATGCACCGCGTGGTCGATCGCATCGTCGATCTCGGCAAGGGCGTGGCGGGCGTGGCCAACCGCGCGCGCATCTTCGGCGCGCCGGCGATCGTCGACGACGCGGACGATCTCCCGCGCGTCCGTCTCTACGATCTCCGCGACGGCGTGCTCGAGAGCGCCGGCCTGTACTGACCGCCAGCGGATCGCCGCCGTCAGCGCGTCGCTGCGAGCAGCGCCATGAGCAGATCGGCTTGCTCCTGGATCGCGAAGTCCTTCGTGTCACGGGCGAGGAGCTTCATCGAGCTCGCATGCAGCTCGGCGATGCGGCGCAGGCCGCCCGCCTTGCCGACGTCGTCGCCGATGAACGCAGCGTCGAGGCGGCGCAGCGTCGCCATCGCCGACGCATACGCGATGACGTCGCCGTGTCGCGATTTCGCGATGCGCTCGATGTCGTCGTCGTAGATACACGGCACTTCGGCGGCGAAATCACGCGGCCCACCCCAGTCGAGGTCGTCGACGTGGGCGGTGACCGTGAACTTGAACTGCTCGTTCGGGACCCACGGCGGCACGGTCACGCGCAGGACTTCGGTCCGTGATTCTCCGGAGCGCACGTTGCCCAGCCAGAGATCGCCCGCGTCGAGCGCCCAGCGCGCCTCGCCGCCCGAAGCCTCGAGCACGTGGGACGGCGCCGGGGTTCCTTCGAACGTCAGCCGCACGTCGCGGAACTTGGTGAGCCCGGCCTGCGGGATGTGCGTGCGGACCGCCTCGAGGCGTTCGTCGAGGTCGTCGATGCCGCGTGTGCGGACGGAGCCGAGCTGGACGCCACGCTGCGTGAGGCGCTGCACCTCGGTGGTGTCGGCCGGCGTCATGGCCTCGTCGGTCAGGAGGAGCACGCGCTGCGTGACCTCGGGCGACGTGACGGCGGCACCGGCGGCGCGCAGCGTGGCCGGCAGATCGCGCGCTGCGCGGGTGCGCGGTCGCATGTTGTTCTTGAGCGCCGCGATCATCATCGAGCGGTGCGACGCCGGCATCATCGGGACGATGGTCCGTGCCCCCCGCGCATCGAGGATGGTCACGCGGTCGCGGCCGGCGAGCTGCGCGAGGGCAGCATCGGCGAGCGCGGGAGCATCGACGCCGTCACCGTCAATCACGATGGCGACGTTCTCACCCCAGCGCGCGGTGCCTTCCGCGGCGGGCGCGATGACGTCCACGCGGACGAGCACCTCGCCGCCCCACGACGGGACACGCGTATCGCTGGGCCGCAGCACGATGGCGAGGCCGGTCGTCGAGAGGATGGTCGGCGCGCTCGTCTTCGTGAAGCGTCCGTCCTTGGGGAGGATGAACCCGATCGGCGCGCGCCACGGCTCGTCTGCGCTGCGACGGAGGATGGCGGTGGGCGGCTCGCTGTTGTCGCGATACTCGACGCCATTGGCGGTGAGCACCGACGCGCCGTGGCCGTTGGCGCCCTTCTCCTGGAACGACACGGTCCCGTCGCGCGCGACGTACGGACGATCGCAGCCGGCGACGACGACGCACGCAGCGACGCCGGTGAGGCGCGCCAAGCGTGCGAGGCATGCCGAAGACGGGATCCGGAACGTCACGGGTGGAAGTATACGCCCGAGTGACGCAGAGTCATCTCGCAGGCTGGGAATAGCGGACGGGAAGCGTTGTTGCCTTGAGATAGAGCGGATGTTTCGGCTCGCCGCTCTCGGTCCGACCGAGGCACTGCGGGCGTCCGTGGATCGCGCGCGCCATCTCGGCGACGCGTCGTCCGCGCTCGAGGAGCAGGCCGTGCGCGCCCCACCCCACGACGAGCCTGCCCTTCCGATTCTCCTCGAAGGCCCGAGCGATGGTGGCGTCGTTGTCCGGTCCCACGACCTCGAGGCGGCTCGCTGCGCGCAGGTGCAGCGCCTTCGGATCCGTCGAGCGGAACGCGAACACGTTGAGCATCACCAGCGTGCCGAAGCCCCAGTCATCGGCGAAGCCGAGGATGCGGCGGATGGTCGGGTCGTCCTTGTTCTCGTCGGCGGTGGAGGGGTTGAGCCCGACGAAGACCATGGTGCGCCCTCTCGCCCCTCTCGCCTTCCACTCGCGGCGCAGCTCGTAGCGATAGAGACCGCACGGCGAGAACTTCGCCGTCGAGAGGCCCTCGTGTCCGCGAAAGCTCCAGCCTGTACCCTGCACGGCGAGCGGCTCACGCGGCTCACGCGGCTCACGTGCGCGCATCAGCGGTGCGTTGCGCCGCGCTGCGAAGCCGGCGGCGGTTGGCTCGGCGGCGCGCCCATCGATCGAAGCGCCGTCGCGCAGTCGTCGGCCACGAGGCGATTGCCGGCGCCCCGCGCCAGCTCGCGGAGCTTCTGGTACTCGAGGCGCGCCGGGTCCATCTCGCCGCGGCTCTCGAGCAGCTTCGCGAGGAGGAGCCGACCGCCGAGGACGTCCCACGTGAACTCGTTGGCCTCCGCGTAGCGAATGCCTTGCCAGAGCACGCGATCGGCATCGGCGTCGCCGGCAAGGCCGTCGAGGAACGCGAGGAACATGCGGTTGTGGCTCGCGAGGCGGTCGTGACCCAGCTCGTCGCAGAGCGCGAGCGACTGCTTCACGGCGCCATACGCGCGCGCGTAGTCCTCGAGATGCACGAGGATGTCGCCGAGGTTGTGCAGGTTGACCGCCACCTCGTATTGCAGCCCGAGGTCGCGCGCCATGTCGATGGCCTGCTCGCTATGGAGCGCGGCGGCCCGAAAATCGCGGGCGAAGTAGTCGATCAGCGCGCTCAGCTTGTGCCTCTCGCACACGAACGTCGGCTCGTCCGGCACGAGCGACATGGCGCGCTCGAAGTGACGTTGCGCTGCGGTGTGGTCGCCCATCGCGGCGTTGGTCTGTACGAGGCTGACGAGCAGCTTGTGCTCCTCGATCTTGTCGCCGCCGGTCGTCACGATCGACTGCAGCCGCTCGAGGAGCGCGAGCGAGCGCTTGAAGTCGCCCTGGCGTCCGGAGAACTCGGCGGCGGCAACCATGGCCGACTTGACGAGCTCCTGGCGGTCCTGCGCGATGGCCTCGGCGGCGGCGAACTGCGCGCGCGCGGCATCGAACATGTGCAGCGCGCCGAGAATGCGCCCCGCATCGATCCGCACGCGTACGCGGAGCTCCAGCCCGTCGCGATACGTCGCGGGCGAGGCATCGACGTGCGCGATGACGCGCTCGCACAGCTCCATCGCCTCGGGGAGCGTGCGCACGAGACGCACCGCCTTGGCGAGGCCGGCGAGCCACGCCGCGAGCTCGCTGGGCTCGCGCGTGGCCGGATCGCACAGCTCGATCGCGCGCGCGAAGTCACGAGCGGCCGCCTCGAGCTGACCGTTCTCGAGCCGGCGGTCGGCGCTCTTCGCGAACCACACTCCCGCGCGTTCGCGATCCCCCGCTGCGTAGAGATGCGTGGCGATGCGTCCGGCGTGCTCGAGGGCCTGCTCGGCGAGCACGTCCTCGAGCGCGCGACCTGCCGCGGCATGCATCTCGCGAGCGGCTTCGGCAGTGAGCGCGTCGACGACCACCTCGCGCACGATCGGCGACGTGAACATCAGCTCGAGCGGCCCGGTATGCACGAGGAAGCCGCGATCGCGCAGGACGGCGAGCGAGCGCTCGAGCGCGGTGAGATCGAGACCGGTCATCTGCGCGAGCACCGCCGCGTTGATCGGCTCGCCGAGCACGGCAGCCCCCTGCAAGATGGCGCGATCCGCAGCCGCCAGATGCGCGACGCGCGACGCCACGAGGCCGCGCAACGTCTTCGGCAGCGCGAGATCCTGCCCGACCAGCTTCATCGTCACGAGCGAGCCGTCGGCGACGGTCACGGCGCGCGCCTCGATGAGCGCCTTGAGAATCTCCTCGATCATCTGGGGATGGCCGCCCGCGCGCTCGCGAACGAAGCGCATCAGCTCGCTGGGCACGCGCTCGACGCCGAGGCGTACGGCCACGAGGCGCTCTGCGTCCTCGGCCCCGAGATCGGAGAGATCGAGACCGGCATGGACCGGGAGCTTCTCGAGCGGATGCGAGAAGCCCGCGCGAGCAGCGAGCACGAAGAGCGCACGCGCCTGCGGCACGCGTGAGATGACCGCCTCGAGCACGCCGAAGGAGTCGCCGTCCATGCAATGCGCGGCATCCCACGAGAAGGCGTGCGGTCGATCCTCGCAGAGGCGGAGTACCATGCGCGTGAACGCATTCACGAGCGAGGCCTTGGCGTTGGCCTGCGAGACGCCCGCGCTGGCGCCGAGGGCTGCGAGCACGGCGCCGACCTCGTCGTCATGGAGGCCGAGCGCGCGCAGGCGTGGCACCACCTGACGGATGCGCGCGTCGGGATCGCCTTCGGCGACGCCGCAGAGTACCTGCAACATGCACTGAATACCGGAGAGCGGAAGCTCGGTGCCCCGGGGCAGGCACGTCGCAAGGTGCCAGCCGACGTTGTAGCCGCCCTTGCGAAGGCGACGCTCCACCTCGAGCAGGAGCCGCGTCTTGCCGATGCCGTGATCGCCGCGCACCGTGACCACGCTTGCCGTGCGACGCGTGGCGTTCGCGAGCACCTCGCCGACCGCGCGCAGCTCGTCGCGCCTTCCGACGAAGCGGCCGAAGGCCTCGCTCGTGCCGCGCACCTCCTTCACGAGGAGCGTCGTCGTCGCGGAGAGCCCGGGCGTGCGCGACTCGCCGAGCGTGTCGAACACGAAGAGGCTGCGCACCTGACGCATCGCCGAGGCGCTGATCGCGCACATGCCTTCCCGCGCCCGAGCGAGATCGCGGGCGGTGGCGACGAGGGACGAGAGCTGGTCGCCCTCGGTGGGCACGCCTTCGCCGCTGACGTGGATCCGCCCCACGTGCAGGCCGGCGCTGGGCTGCCGGGCGCCGGCGAGCGAGCGGAGCACGACGAGCGCGCAGCGCGTCGCCACCTCGGTGTCACGTCCGTCGGGATCGTCGACGCCGAAGAGCGCGGTGACCTGCTCGGGATCGCGGGAGAGCAAACGCCCGCCGTGCCGAGCGATGGTGTCCGCGGCCCGATCGGCGAGCGACGGGTCGTCGCGACCGGGCAGCTCGACGACGAGCGCCGTGACCTCACGACGCTCACCCATGCCGACCGCGCGCTCGAGGTCGACGAAGGGCGCGCCGGTCTCCACGCGATCGGCACCGCTCGTCGACGGGTAGCTGTGTCGATGCGAGCCGGGCACCTCGACGGGCGTGCGCTCCTGCGAGGGCGCGCCTTCCGCGTCGAGCACGACGTGCGGTCCCGTCTCGTCCTTCGATCGGAATTCGCCGAGAAAATCCGCCAGATCGTGGGCAGAGAAGCGCCGGCCTTGCGAGTAGAGGAAGGCGAGCAACGCCTCGTACATGCGACCGGCGTCAGCGAAGCGATCGGCCTGCTTGGGCGCCATCGCCATCTTGAGGAGCGCGACGAGCTCGGGCGGTACCTCGGGACGAAGCAGCTCGACCGGCGGGTACTCCACCATCGACACGCGACGCAGCGTCTCGAACGACGTCGGCGCGCTGAAGGGATTCACGCCCGCGAGCATCTCGTAGAGCACGGTGCCAAGCGAGAAGAGGTCGCTCCGCGCGTCGACCCGCTCGCCCTCGGCGTGCTCGGGGCTCATGTATCCGAACTTGCCCTTGAGCTGGCGCGCGCGCGTGTCCTCGATGCCGGTCGGCTCGAGCACGCCCACCGCCTTCGCGATGCCGAAGTCGGTGACCTTCACCTCGCCCTCGAGCGAGAGGAGGACGTTCTGCGGCGACACGTCGAGGTGGACGATGTTGAGCGGCTGGTTCTGCTCGTCGCGCCGGCGATGCGCGTGGTCGAGCCCCTTCGCGACCTCGGCGGCGACGTACACCGCCATCTCGATCGGGATCTTCACCTGCTGGCGACGGCAGCGTGCGAGGAGCGTGGCGAGGTCGAGCCCGCTGACGTACTCCATCGCCATGTAGTACGCGTCGGCCGACGGCATGCCGCCGACCACCGTTCCCGGCGCGAGGCCGAGGTCGAAGACCTGCACGACGTTGGCATGCGAGAGGCGGACCGCGAGCTTTGCCTCGTGGATGAACATCTCGACGAACTGATCGCTCTCGGCGAGCGCCGGGAGGATGCGCTTGATGACGACGACCTTCTCGAAGCCCTCGACGCCGTAGCTCTTGGCCTTGAAGACCTCGGCCATGCCGCCCTGGCCGAGCCTCTCGAGGAGGCGATAGCGCCCGAAGGTCGTGTTCACTTGGCTTACCTAGACTCGCCCGCGCATCACGAATTCCCCGATTCCATGCCCCGCCCCCGCGATGCACGGCCCGTCACGGCCCGGGGTGAAACGTAGCACGCTCGCGGCCCGAGCCGGCCTGTTCCGGCCCGGTCGTGCCGCCCCCTTCAGCGGCCCATCGCCGACGGGTCACGGCATGCCAGGAGCATCTTTTCGGTGGTCATGGCGATCGCGCATTGCTGGAGGACGTCGATGCCGAGGCGACCGTCGAACCCGCATTCACCGTGGTGCGCGTCGGGCGAGACGCCCACGTCGAGCGTGCTCTTCCACGCGCCGAAGGCGAGCGGGACGCCGCCGTGAATGGGCATCGCGGTGTCGGCCATCGCGGTCGAGACGACCGATCGGCCGAGAACCGGCCGCGTCGTCGCCCGAGCGACGGCCTTCGATGTCTCGACGAGCGACGTGCGGCTCGCGCCGGTGTCGAGCTCGAAGCGCGTCGCTTCGCCGTCGACGCTGCCGTCGAGGGCGAGCACGAGGCCGGGAGCGCCGCCGGCGTCGACCGGACAGAACTTGCGAGGTCCCGGCTGCGAGAGGAGCGGACCGAGGTCCTCCATCTCCGACCACGCGGACGATTGAGGGCGTGCGCGCATGCGGCGGTTCACCAGATCGATCACCACCGCCTCGGTCGCGGATTCGGCGAGGAGCTGTGGCGCGATGACGCCGCCGATGCCGTGCGCGCGGATCGAGGCAGGCAGCTCGCGCACCGCGACCGCGTGCTCGGGCAACGAGCCCCACCCATCGATGGAGATGCTCGAGGCCTTGGCCGGCGTCCCCAGCTGCGCGGAAGCCGCGAGCGCGCTGTCGATGACGTGCGAGCCGGTGCCGGTGTCGAGGATGAAGCGCGTCGGCTGGCCGTTGACCTTGCCTTCGACGAGCGGGAACGGGAACGCACGCGAGCCCGCTTTTTTGGCCTCGAACGCGATCGGAACGACACCTCTCTGGGACGCGCCAGCATGCTGTGCTCCCCCCGTGGCGGACGGATCGCCGGCGGTGCGCGCGGGCGGACCGTCTCCGCACGCGGCACTTGCGACGGCCACGAGGTGCAAGAGCGCGGGGACGAGGACTCGCGCGGGCCGCTTCATGCCTGCGTTCTACTCCGTCCTCAGCGCGCCAGCCAGATCGGGTTCGTGAAGGCGAGGGGCTGGATCGGCATGAAGGGCAGCGCGTCGTCGAGCGCGCGCTCCCCGCGCACCACGACGGCGATCCAGCGCGCGCCTTCGGGCACGGTCAGGCTGAGGTCGGTCTCGAAGCGGATGGTGCGCGCTGCGGCCTCCTCGAGCGTGCCCTCTTCCTTGCCGAGGTGCGTGGGACGCGACGGGACCTTCGCCTTGAAGAGGACCTCGCGGCGGCCTGCGTTGGGAAGGAGGACGGCGGTTGGAACGACGCCTGGCACTGGAGCCGTCGGAGGCAGACCGGCGATGACCTCCACGGATGTGACGTCGATCCACGGCGCGGCGCGGATGCGGAGCTTGCCCGGGACGTTCGCACCGCGCGGCGCCGGCAGCTCGTCACCGGGGCGCGCGGTCTTCCCTTCGCCTCCGAGCTCGAGCTCGATCATCGGCCCGCTCGTGATGAAGCCGTGGCCCTTCTTGATGGCGGCGACGACGGCAGCGGTGTCGATCGGCTGCCCGGTATCGCCCGCCGATTTCGGCTCGACGAAGGCCATCGTGCGCGGATAGCCCGCCCACTGGTACTGGATGCGGTGCGAGTCGCTGCTGCCCGTCGCCCAGATGTGCTTGCCGAGATTGAGCAGCGCGAACCAGTCCTCGAGGACCTGCTCGGTGCGCGCGCGACTCGCGAGGTCGTAGCCGTTGTAGACCTCGAGCGTGTCGAAGTCGGTGCGCATACCGGCAGGCACGCGGCCGAACTTGGGGTCGAAGCCGACGACGTGGAAATAGCCGATGCCGGACGGCAGCCGAGGATGATTCACCTGCAGCACGCGGTTCGGATCGCCTCGCTTGGCAGCGGCAAAGACGCCCGCTGCCGTCGCGCCCTTGAACGGAGGAATGCCGCTGTTCGCGGGATACGGAAAGACGCCGAAGTGCCCGAAGCGCGGGTTGTACGTGGTGACCTCGACGCCGGTCACGGTGGCGAGCTGCTTCGTCAGGCGGAGCACCTCGAGCGGTCCCGCATAATCGCCGACGATGTTGTGCTCGGTGGGCACGGCGAAGTCGACGCCCGCAGAGACGAGCGACAGCACGCGATCCTCCGGCGTCACCGGCGAGTCGAAGCTGGGCCGCGCGTGTACGTGTAGATCGCATCCAACGACGCCAGGGGTCGGGACGACGTGACGGAGCGCGAGGTCGACGCTCTTGGCGTGGCCGCTCTGCACCTCCACGGACTCGGCATCGATGCTCCACTCCATGCCCTTGCTGGCAGCGACGCGATACTTGCCGGCGGGAAGCGGCGTGGCCACCTCGCCCTCCAGCACGTCCATGAGCGGTCCGGCGCCCGACGCGCGGTAGTCGGGACCGAAGCTGGGGTCGATGGTGCCCTCGATGCCCTTCACGATGAGCCGCGCGACGATGGGCTGGTTCGTGTCGGCATCGACGATGCGGACGTGCAGCTCGCCACCCGGTGACACGTCGAGCTTCAGCTCCGTCGGAGTGCCGGGCGTGTAACGCACGGGCGCGCTGGTGTGCGCGGCCTCGAGCGCCGCGAACCACTGCACGGTGGTGGTCGGCGCTTCGATGGCGAAGCGGCCTTGGGCGTCGACGGCGACGCGCACCTGCGGACGGCCGTCCTCGTCGAGG
>JAYTZB010000158.1:0-1855 GCA_043742085.1 Polyangiaceae bacterium | reverse complement strand
GCATGAGGCGCCGCTCGATGTAGAGGTGCCGGATGACGACCTGTTTCGAGCCGGGCACGATCTCCAGCTGGGACGGCGCGAGCTTCTGGAGCTCGGAGAGGAGCTCGGGGTCGAGGCGGTCGCTCGGGAAGGCGACGTCTGCGAACTCGAGGGTGTCCGCCATGCGGCCGACGCGATCGTGCTGCTTCACGAAGTCGTACTTGGCCTCGACGAAGGCGCGATCGGCATCTTTCGGCGGCTCGAAGTAGTCGCGGATCACCTTGAACACGTACGGATACGACGGCAGCGTGAAGACGAGCATGACCATGCCCTTCGTTCCGGGCGCGAGCACGAACGTGTCGCTCGAGTGACGAAGGTGCTGCTGCAGATCGCGGAAGAAGAGCGTCTTGCCCTGCTTTTGCAGGCCCACGAGCGTATAGAGCTCCGCCTTGGGCTTGGTCGGCGCGATGCTCGCGAGAAAGTCGACGTAGGCCGAGGGGACCTCCATGTCGACCATGAAGTAGGCGCGTCCGAGGCTGAAGACGCGACCGACGTTGATGGCGTCGAGCAGGATGGTGTCGACGTAGACCTTACCGGCGTCGTCCTTGAGGAGCGGGACCACCACGGGGTACGTGCTCGCGCCGTTGATGACGCGGCCCACGACGTAGGCGGCCTTGTTGCGAAAGAAGAGTGAGCCGAGGACCTGGATCTGGAAGTTGCGATGACGGTTCCAGCCGTCGGGAAAGTGCTCGTCGATCGCGCGGTTGACGGAGGCGAGATCGCGCGGGAGATCCTGGAACTCGCTCCGCAGGCCGAAGCTCATGAGGATCGCGCGGAAGGCGCCGGTGAGATCGCTGCCTTCGGGGTAGTAGCTGCGATAGGCGGGCTCGTCGCCGTCGAGGTGCTCCGTCGACATGACGGGGCGGCCGAAGATGAAGTTGTTGTTGTAGTAGCGACGATCGAGGAGTCGCCGCGCGACCGAGTTGAAGAACGTCTCGGCGCACTCCGGCTGCTTGTGCTCCACCTCGTAGAGCAGCGCGATGAACTCCACCTTGATGCGCTTCCACAGCGCTTCTTCGCGGCCGGCATCGGGGAACCGGGACATGACGGCCTCGACGCCCTCGGCGACGCGCTGGTCGTACATGCCTATGCGGTCACGCTGCGATTCGCGCACGCCTGACCAGTCGCCGCGCTCGAAGCGATCCTTCGCGCGGAAGCTGGTCTCGCGGAAGATCGAGTAGTGCTTGTCGAAGCCGTCGAGGATCGCCTGTGCGATGTCGGTGCTGAGCGTCATCCTTGGCGCTCAGGGTATCAAGGAAGGATAGAAAGCGAGATCAGTCCGCGTGCGGGATCGGGCCTTCGTCGTCGGGTGCGTCGTTCGCGCCGGACGAGCCGGCGCCGGAAGACCCTGCGGAGTACGTGCCGCGCGTCGCGGGCGGCGAGCCGGGGGTGGCCGCGCCGATGTCGCCGGCGGTGACGCCGATCTCCTCGTCGAGCTTCTTGTCCTCGTTCTCCGCGTCGTGGTCACCGGCGAGCGCGGCACCGGTTGCGGCACCCGCGGCGGCGCCGATGAGCGCGCCCGCGATCATCCCTGGCGGGCCTGCGAAGGCACCGATCGCGGCGCCTGCGGCGGCGCCCGAGGCGGCTCCGACGCCGGCGCCCGCGGCCGGGCTCGCGTCTGCGATCGACTGGGGCACGCCGGCCGGTCGAGCTTCAGGTGTGGCTGTGGTGCGCGCGTCCGACTTGGGATCTTGCATGATTGGCCTCGAATGGGTTTTGCCCTTCCGCTCTCGCAAGGCCCGTTCCGCGTGCGCCGAGGGCCTAGCTTGCTAAGCTGAGGCGTGGTCGCTCGTCGCCGCGCGCTTGCCGCATCGGT
>JAYTZB010000157.1:0-4330 GCA_043742085.1 Polyangiaceae bacterium | reverse complement strand
GAGGCGATTCAGGATCGCGAAGTTGCCGCCCGCGGCGACCGCGTTCAGGTACCCGGCGTAGTGCGGAGAATCTGGCGTGAAATAGCCGAGATCGATGTCGGTCGCGTTCTGCTCGGTCCTCGCCATCTCGAAGTAGTTGGTCGCGAGGCCGTGACCGAAGCCGCGGCTTCCGGTGTGGACCTGCACGAAGAGCGTCTTGTCCTCCTCGCAGCGCTGGAGCTCGATGAAGTGGTTGCCGCCGCCGAGCGAGCCGAGCTGATCGAGCCCGCGCTCCGGCGAGCCCTTGCCGCCCCACGGGATGTCCCAGTCGTCGGACACGGGGATGCGATGGCGCTCGGCGCGGCTGCGATCGAACTCGGCCCCGTACGTCTCGACGTAGTGCTCGGCGCCGCCGCGAACGAGCTCCTGGAAGTCCTTCGGCGAGAGCTTGCCGAGCTTCACGCTCTTGCCTCCTGCGCCGAGGCTCACGCGCTTGGTGACCTCCTGGTTGAAGGCGAGCTTGCGGTCGGGCGTGGCGAGCTCGGCGGCGACGTTGCTGCGCGCGCTCATCATGCCGCAACCGATGTCGAAGCCGACCGGACCCATCGCGACGGCGCCGCCGCTGCCTTCGTGGCGATCGGTGAGGATCACACAGCCGACGGGGACGCCGTAGCCGTAGTGGACGTCGGGCGTGATCGCGACGAGCTTCGTGCCCGGGAAGCGCGTGGCGTTGACGATCTGACGGTAGAGCGTGGGCTCCGCCTCGGCGAGGAGGCCCCTGGTGACGAAGAGGCGCACCACGACGTCGCCGGTGTCGGCGGTCGCGAGGCGGAAGTAGCCGTCGTCGGTCCATACCGCGCGCTGCTTCCAGTCCGATTCGTCGATGAGGTCGTGCCTCGCCATGGCGGACGAAGCGTAAGCACGAGCAGAGGAAGCGCTAGCGAAACGTGGTGGCGGCGCGACGGTCGAGGTGCCGCGATGTGCCGACGCTCGGCACGAACTCCGCCCTATTTGCATGCTCGCGCTTGGTGACTTCTGTCTCAACCGATAGCCTCGGGTTCAACAACGCCACACCCGTGGTGTTCCCCCCGTCTCGTCTCGAGAAGGAGCGGAGGTGACGGTCGAGCTCTCGTCGGACGACGAGGTCAGCGCGACCGTAGGGCCGATCTGCGTCTTGTCGGGGCTCCCTTCAACAAGGAACCCACCCATGAGTCTCGCCCGCGCCATTGCCCTCTCGTCGTTCGCGCTCGTGGTCGCGTGCGGCTCGGCAACCGGTGACTCGGCTTCCGGCGACGAGCCCTCGTCGACGACGGAACCGACGCCGACCGAGCAAACCACCGGAGCGACGGTCGACGTGGGCAGCACCGGTTCGTCGCACACGCTCAGTCGGCCCGGCGGTCGCGGCCTCCCCGCCGGCGGCGGCGGCGTGAAGACGCCGGTCGCGAGCCCGATGCCATTCCGCGGCGTGAACCTCGCCGGCGGCGAGTTCGGCGACGCGCTGCCGGGCACGGACGGCGTCGACTACGCCTTCCCGAACGATGCGGAGGTCGACTACTTCGTCAGCAAGGGGATGAACACGTTCCGCATCGGCTTCAAGTGGGAGCGCCTGCAGCCGACCGCGTATGGCGCGTTCGTGAACGCCTACGTCGCGAAGCTCGATGCGCTCGTCGCGCATGCGACGTCGAAGAACGCGAACGTGATCCTGAACCCGCACAACTTCGCGCGGTACTACGGGAGCACGGTCGGCTCGACGCAGGTGCCGAACGCGGTGTTCGCGGATCTCTGGAGCAAGCTGGCGACGCGCTTCAAGGGCAACGCGCACGTCATGTTCAACCTCGTGAACGAGCCGAACACGATGCCCACCGAGCAATGGGTGGGCGCGGCCAACGCGGCGATCGCCGCCATCCGCACCGCGAAGGCGGCGAACACCATCATCGTGCCGGGCAACGCGTGGACGGGCGCGCACAGCTGGTACGCGACCGACTACGGCACGGCGAACGCGGTGGCGATGTTGAACATCACCGACCCCGCGAACAACACCATCTTCGAGGTGCACCAGTACCTCGACGGCAATTCGGGCGGCGAGGGCCCGGACTGCGTGAACGGCAAGATCGGCAGCACACGCCTCGCGCCCTTCGTGAAGTGGCTGCGCGACCACGGCAAGAAGGGCTTCGTCGGCGAGTTCGCGGGCGCGGACAACCCGACGTGCAACGCCGCGGTCACCGACATGCTGACGTACATGATGGCGTCGTCGGACGTCCTCGTCGGCTGGCTGTGGTGGGCGGCGGGCCCGATGTGGAACGACTACATCTTCACGCTGGAACCGAAGAACGGCGTGGCCCGCCCGCAGATGGCGCTGCTGAAGCCGTTCCTCTTCTGAGCTTCGCTCGGTCTCTGAGCTTCGCTCACGACAGGCGGGGGGCGGGCCGGCAGGCACCGTGCCGCGGGGCGCGAGAGACCCGGGGACCGCGATCGGGTCGGTGACTCGGCGCCGGCGGTCGCGGGTGCGTTCTTCCGTGTGCTCCCAGTCGAAACCGCGTCGATTTTCGGGCGGCACCTTGCATCCTCGCCTGTCGGACTTAGTATTGCCCCTACCAGCGGATGAATCTTCGGCAGCAGATATGGGGGGTCGACCCCTCGGTCGCGAAGGCGCGCCGGGCGCGGCCGGTGCGGCCTCGCGGGGCGGGCCAGCGTCCGGGCGATTCGCGTGCCCGACCGCCGAAGCACCGCGTGCCGCTTCCGGCCGCGGGCGAGCAGTTGACGTTCGCGGATGCCAAGACGCTCGGCGGTCCGCGTCCCGGCGCGGGACGCAAGGAGGGCCATCGACCCAAGGTGCGCCATCGCAAGCGGCCCGGGCATCACCATGACAACCCGGTGCACGTCACCATGCGCCGTGCGAAGGGGCTACCGAGCTTCCGCGTCGAGCGACTCCGCAACATGCTGCGCGAGGCGATCCGCGCCACCCGTCGCGACGGCTTTCGTATCGTCCACTACTCGATCCAGAACGACCACCTCCACATGCTGGTCGAAGCCGACGACGCACTTCGATTGACCAACGGCATGAAGAGCTTCGCCGTGCGCGTCGCGATGCTCGTGAATCACCGCGTGTTGGAGCGGCGGCGCGGGAAGGTGTGGGGCGACTCGTATCACCGTCGCGAGCTCACCACGCCGAGCGAGGTGCGGAGCTGCTTGGTCTACGTTCTCAACAATCACTTGAAGCATGGCGAGTGGGAAGTGGGGCTCATCGACCCTTGCTCGTCGGCGCCTTGGTTTCATGGATGGATGCATCGACGAGACCCCGTGCCTCCAGAGCCGGACGCCGGAGAGCGAGCGTGGACCTGGCTTCTCGCGAAGGGCTGGTCGACCGTCGGCCTCGGATGGCTTCACGTCGGCGAGGTGCCTCGCGTCCTCCGGCACTGAGCGCTGCCCTCGCGCGACGACGTCCCGACCCTGTACGCCTGCGTCGGCGGGAGGCGCGGCGTCGACGGCCGACCGCATCGTTGATCGTGATCGGTCTAAGGCATCGAGGCTGACCGCGCCCGGGCGCCTCGGGTGGCGGCGTCCCGCGCCCTCGCCAGGATCTGGTGCACGACAACCGTTTTGGCGTCCGCGTAGCTCTGTACGAACTTCCATTCTCTCTTCGCCAGGTCGCGCTTGGCGGCGGCGTAACGATCGCGCTCCTCGGGATGATGCCGGAGCCAGTCGCGGAAGAGGAGCATCTGATCGATCTCCGGGCAGCCCACCGTGAAGACGTGGAGGTTGATGTCCGTGTCGGGGCCCTTGAGCACCCGATGCTCGAACCACTCTGGCTCGCGAATGCGGAGTACGTAGCCCGCCGTCTCCAGCGGCGCGACGTACGTCGCTTCGTCGGACGAATCCGGCACAGCCAGGATGATGTCGATGATCGGCTTTGCCGGGAGTCCCGGCACGGACGTCGACCCTGCATGCTCGAGGAGCCCCACGCGAGCGCCGAGGATGGCTCGAATCCTCGCCGCCTCACGCTCGAACGACGCCGACCATTCGGGATCGTAGTCGCTGACGACGATGGGCGCCGTGAGCGGCCTCAGCTCGCCGATCGTGTACGCGCGGATCTCCTCTTCCGTCGTCACCGTCAGTCGACCTCCATCACGATCTTGCCGAACACCTTGCGCTCCTCGAGGAGGCGATGCGCGTCGACGGCGCTCCACAGCGGAAGCACGCGGTCGACCACCGGCTTCAGCTTCCCCGCCTCGACGAGGCGGAGGATGCCGAAGAGGTCGCCCTTGGGGCCCATCGTCGAGCCCAGGACCTCGATCTGGCGGAAGAAGATGTGGCGGAGATCGATCTCCGGCGTGAAGCCGGTGGTCGCGCC
>JAYTZB010000156.1:0-1827 GCA_043742085.1 Polyangiaceae bacterium | reverse complement strand
GCCCGAGCGTCGCGAGGGCATCTTCCTCGGCGATTCGCTCCGTCCCGGCGGCACCGGCGTCGGTCTGCGCCACTCTCGTGCGCTCGCGCGCGTATGGGGAGGCGAGGTCGATCTCGTGATCCACGAGGGCAGGGGAGCGCGCTTCCTCCTCAGCTGGCCACGCGTCGACGCCGTTCCGCGGCCGCCGGTCTCCGTCTCGCGCGTGAGCGAGCTCGCCGGTATGCGCGTGCTCGTCGTCGAGGACGATCTCGCGGTGACCCAGCTCCTCGAGACTGCCCTCGAGGCGCGTGGCGCCGTCGTCACGATCGCGACGACCGCCGCGGAGCTCACGGCGTCGCTCGGCCACGGTCCCTACGACGCGGTGCTCGTCGATCTCTCGCCGATCGCTGGCGACACGACCGGCGCGCTCGCCGCACTTCGCGCGCGCTGTCCGGAGGCCACGGTCGTGCTCGTGACGGGTAACGCCGATGCGACCCCCGATGTCCTCGCAACCGCCGATCCCCGCGCCCCGGTCGAGCTCGTCCGCAAGCCGTTCGAGGTGCGCGAGGTGCTCGCGGTCCTGAGCCGCGTGGCTCGCCGAACGCCCCCGTGAGACAGACGGAGAGATGAGCGAATCGCAACGCGTACTTGACTCGGCCTGTGAGGTTGATTACTTCCCGTGCCCCCACGCGAAGGTGGCGGAATTGGCAGACGCACTAGCTTGAGGTGCTAGCGCCGCAAGGCGTAGGGGTTCAAGTCCCCTCCTTCGCACTGGTTTTCTCTCTCGATACGACGCAGGCGGCGACCGCTAGACACCTAGCCCGCCGCCTTCGTCATGCCTGGTGCTCGCCTGGTGCTCGCCTGGTGCTTGGCCCCCTGCACTTCGACTGCGACCTCGTCGTGTGCCAAGGCACGTAGGAGAGATGATGAACGCTCCTCCCTCCGGGCCCTACGGTGCGCCGAATCCCTATGCGCCGCCGCAGGTGCAAGGCGTCTACGATCCGTCGCATCCCTCGCAGAGCCCGGTGCCGCTCGACGTGGCGCTCTACACCTCGAAGCACGTCGCGCTGGCCACCTTCCTCGGCACGCCGCTCGGCGGTGCCGTGCTGATGGCGCTGAACGAGAACCGCATCGGCCGCGCCGGCGCAGCGGTCAAGGCGCTGCTCGCCGGCCTCGTGGCGACGGGCTTCTTGCTCACGCTCGGCCTCGTCCTTCCCGCGAACATCCCGACCTTCCCGATCGCGATCGGCTCGGTCTTTCTCATGTCCTCGATCGCCAAGTCGCGGCAGGCAGGCGTGGTCGCCCAGCACCTGGCGGCGGGCGGCAAGCCGGCCTCGGGATGGGCCGCAGCAGGCATCGGCATCCTCGCGCTCCTCGTCGCGCTGGTCCCGCTGGTCGCGATCCTCTTCGTGGCGGAGCTCGTCGCCGGCCATTGAGGCGCCACGTTCCCGCGTTGCGCATCCCTCTGCGCAACGCGCCGGCTGGTGCTCCGGCGGCCCTGGACGTTGCTCAACCCGCGACGTGGATCCCGCCTGCGCCGGCGCCCACGCGCGATCCGTGAGTGAAAACAAGAGCTTCGGCGCTTCCTCAGTTCCGTTCCCAGCGGTACGACGCTTGCTCTAGTGTGGGTATGGGTAAGACGCTCCGACTGGTCCCCGCGGTGATGATCGCGTTCGCGGCGATCGCGTGCGGCGGCAGCGGTGACGACGGCGCCCCCGATCCGATGAGCGCCCCCGGCAACGCGGCGGGCGGCAGCGTGGGCGCCAACGGCGTTCCGCTCGGCCCCGACGGCCTGCCGGTCGGCCCCGACGGCAAGCCCCTAGCGCCGAAGCTCGATGGCACCTACGA
>JAYTZB010000155.1:0-3861 GCA_043742085.1 Polyangiaceae bacterium | reverse complement strand
CTCAAGATCGAGCATCCCGAGGTGATCCTCGCGGCCGAGGACTCGTCGGCCTGGCCGGGTGTGACGCGCGCGGCGTCGGCGGGCGGCCTGGGCTTCGATCTCAAGTGGGACATGGGCTTCTCGCACGATCTCCGGCGCTACCTCGGCGTCGATCCCATCGAGCGCTCGCACCACCAGGCGGTGCTCACGTTCCGGTCGGTCTACGCCGCGAACGAGAGCTTCGTGATCCCGCTCTCCCACGACGACGTCATCGAGGAGAGAGGCGGCGCGCTGCTCGACCAGATGTTCGGCGATCCCTGGCAGAAGCTGGCCAACCTGCGGCTGCTCTACGCGATGGCGTGGGCGCAGCCAGGCAAGAAGCTGATCTTCATGGGGGACGAATTCGCGATGCCGAGCGCGTGGCATCACGACCGGAGCCTCGACTGGCACGTCGCGCGCGACCCCGCCCACGATGGCATCGCGCGCATGGTCGGCGATCTCAACCGCGTCTACCGCGAGAGCCCCGCGCTCCATGCCGGCGACACCACGCCCAACGGCTTCGAGTGGATCGACGGCACCAACTCGCCGATGAGCGTCATTGCGTTCATGCGCCGCGGTCATGGCGACGACGACGTGGTGGTGGTCGCCTGCAACTTCACGCCGGTGCCGCGGCATCAGTACCGGGTCGGGGTACCGCGCGCCGGCCACTGGCGCGAGATCTTCAACAGCGACGCGCGCGACTACGGCGGAAGCGGTCATGGCAACCTGGGCGGCCTGGATGCCGTGCCTTACCCGTGGAATGGCCGGTCATCGTCGGTGGTGGTGACACTGCCCCCGCTAGGAGCGATCATCCTGGCGCGATGAGCACCGAATCGACCACCCTCACCCGCGAGCGGATCGCGGACCTCGCTCCGCCGACCCTCGATAACTACCGCTCGTCGCGCTACCGCGCCGACGATCAGGCGATCGAGCTCGGGATGCTCGCAACGCCCGATCGTGCGCTCGTCCTGTGGATGTACGAGCTGCTCCGCGAGCTCGACGGCATCGTCGGCGGCGAGCATCCGGTCATGGATCCGGCGCCGCTCTTCGCGTTCCTCCAGCGCCATCCCATCAGCGAGACGGTGCATCGCATCCGCCAGCTCGGCACGGAGTCGACGCTCGACGAGCGCCTCGCGGAGGCGCTCCACGACATCCGCGGCGGCTCGTTGACGGTGTTGTTCGCGCAGCTCTCCCGCATCGGTCGCGTCCCGTTCAAGAGCGAGCTCGGTCGGTCGCTCTTCATCGCTGCGCGCGACCACATGAAGATGATGCGCAACGTCACCACCGACCTCGATCCCGTTGCGCGCGTGCGGGATCTCGCCTTCCGGCGGCACTCGCTCGACGATCTGGCGGTCGCGTTCCGCTGCTTCACCGCGCAGCACGGCGAGCAGCAGGTGGTCGTCGACGTCGATTGCCCCGAGGACGCCATCATCGCCGAGAGCTGCGTCGAGTTCGGCGCGGTCGATCGGGTGGCGTACAACCTCCTCAACAATGCCGTCCGCCATACCGCTCGACCGGTGGTCGGGGCGTGGCTGCTCCGCTTCGCGAAGGACCTGCGCGTCGTGGTGGCGAACGCCGTGGCGCCGGAGCACCGCGCCCTCGTCGCGGAGCGTCTGGCGACCGATGGCTCGTCGCTCTTCGGGGATTTCACGACCACCGGCTCCGGCTACGGCCTGCGCATCGTCAGCGAGCTCGTCTCGCATGCCTACGGCATTCCGAGCGTCCAGAAGCTCACCGACGGCCGTTACGTCGGCGCCAGGATCGTGGACGACAGCTTCGTCGCCTGGTTCCACTGGCCGCTCTCGGACGCGCCGTGAAACGTCAGCCTTGGTACCGGATGTGCACTCCGATAAGGTCGTGACCACCCGGCACCCCGAAGCGATGGCCACACCCGACCGTGAATCGACGCGCAAGAGCGCGAGCGCAGACGCGACCGCACCTCAAAAGAAGGTGCCGTTCTCGATGGTCCGCACGTTCGTGCTGGCGGATCTCATCACGCTCGGCAACGCGTTTTGCGGCACTGGGGCGGTTCTCGCCAGTATGAGCTACGTCGCGTCCGGTGACCGGACCGCGGTGTGGGCGGCGCTGATCCTCCTGCCGCTGGCGCTCGTCTGCGATGCGCTCGACGGCGCGGTGGCCCGCTGGCGCCGCCGCTCGTCGCCGCTCGGCGCCGACCTCGATTCGCTCGCCGACATCGTGTCGTTCGGCGTCGCTCCGGCGGCGCTCGGCTTCGCGCTCGGTCTCCGCGGCGGCTGGGACGGCGTCGCGCTCTGCTTCTTCGTGGCCTGCGGCATCAGCCGCCTCGCGCGCTACAACGTGACCGCCGCAGCCCTCTCCGACGAGAGCGGCAAGGTGAAGTACTACGAGGGCACCCCGATCCCGACGAGCCTGGCGCTCGTCCTCGTCCTTGGCATCGCGTTCGGCCAGGGCGCGGTCGGCCCCGCGGCGCTGTGGCTCGGCCACATGACGCTCGGGCCCTTCGACTTCCACCCACTCACGCTGATGTACGTCGCCAGCGGCGCGCTCATGGTCAGCACGTTCCGCATTCCGAAGCCCTGATCGCGCCTAGTATCTCGCGGGTGACGCGACCTGCCGATGAGCTGGAGACACGCCGCGCCGCGCTCGAGGCCGAGCTCGGAGAGCCCATCACGGTCGACGGGCTGAGCGCCACGCTCCGCATCTTCCAGCGCAAGAAGGGCCATCGACACTCCACCGACGACCTCCTGACCGCGTGGTACGCGCTCGAGAAGAGCCCGCCCGTGATGCGCGCCCTCGATCTCGGCACTGGCATCGGCACCGTCGGCCTGCTCGTGCTCGCGGGAATGCCGGAGGGCATGCGTCTCACGTGCATCGAAGCGCAGGACGTCAGCTTCCGCTTCCTTCGCGAGAACCTGCGCGCCAACGAGCTCGAGGCGCGCGTCGATGCGCATCACGGCGACCTGCGTGACCTCGCGCTCGCTTCGCCATTCCCGCTGGTGACCGGCAGCCCACCGTACTTCGACGTCAGCGCCGGCATCGTTCCGTCGGACTCGCAGAAGGCGCATGCGCGCTTCGAGCTGCGCGGGGACGTCCGCGACTACGCACGGGCGGCCAAGCGTCATCTCGAGCCCGGCGGGCTCTTCGTCCTGTGCTTTCCGTGGCCGCAGAAGGCCCGCGCGCTGGCCGCGGTACGCGACGAAGGCTTCACGGTGGCCTTCCATCGCGACGTGGTCCCGCGCACCGGCATCGCGCCGCTGTTTTCGCTCTTCGCATGCAGGCTGCATGCACCCGGCGATGTGGGCACCGGCGCGGAGGTCGCAGAGCCACCGTTCGTGGTGCGCAACGAGGACGGCAGCCACACGCAAGCCATGCACGACGTGCGCGCGCGGTTCGGGTGGCCTCCGTCGAACGAGGGCTCGCGATGAAGCACACGATGGACATGCCGGCGCGCATCGCGCCGATCCTGGTGGACAAGACCGGTCCCGAGCTGCTCCGCGATCCGCTGCTCAACAAGGGCACCGCGTTCACCGAAGAGGAGCGCGACGCGTTCGGCCTGCACGGGCTCTTGCCGCCGCACGTCGGCTCGCTCGAGGGCCAGCTGCGGCGGCGGCTCGACGGCTTCCGCAGCAAGCCCACCGACCTCGAGAAATACGTGTTCCTGCGCGGCCTGCAGGACAACATCGAGACGCTCTTCTACGCGCTCCTCGGCGCGCATCTCGAGGAGATGCTGCCCATCGTCTACACCCCGGCGGTGGGGGAGGGATGTATCCGCTTCAGCGACGTCTGGTCGAAGCCCCGCGGCCTCTTCATCAGCTATCCGCAGCGCCATCGCATCGAGCAGATCCTCTCGGACCCGCGCCTCGA
>JAYTZB010000154.1:0-3909 GCA_043742085.1 Polyangiaceae bacterium | reverse complement strand
CCGGTCTCGACGACCGCGAGCTTGCCCGACGCGAGCTCGGCCTTCGCATCGCGCCCTTCCGGGAGCCATGCCTTCGGGAGCGTCGGCCGGATCCTCGCCGCCGTGAGGAGCGGGAGCGCGGCGAGCGCTCCGTGGAGCGACGCGTCCTCGGCCGGCGAAGCGAGGCCCTGCTTCGCATAGAACGGCACGGTCGCCAGCGCTCCGCGGATCGCGCGCAGTGTCCGCAGCGCATGCTCGCCGTCGCGATGGGCTGCGGCAGCCGCGCGCGTCTCGTCGAAAGCGGGCATGATGGCGGGCAGATAGCACAGGGCCAGCGCGTCGCGAACGGAGCCGCTTTTGGGGATGCGACAATCATACCGGTTGGTATAATCGACGCATGGTCACGGATCGCGCCGAGCCTTCCTCCAACGTCCCCAGCGTGCCGCCGCGCTCGGCCTCCATGCCGCCGGGCCTCGCCGCGGGGATGATCGTCGCGGGCAAGTACGAGCTCGTTCGGAAGATCGGCAGCGGCGCAATGGGCGAGGTCTGGGCGGCGCGCCACGACACGCTCGACGAAGAGGTCGCCATCAAGCTGGTGCTGCGCGGCGTCGACCACGAGGACGGGACGTCGGCGGAGAGTCGCTTCCTCCTCGAGGCCCGAGTCGCAGCAGCGCTCTCGCGGAAGACGCGCCACATCGTCGCCGTCACCGACCACGGGCAAGACGGCGCGCTCGGCTACCTGGTCATGGAGCTCCTCGAAGGGGAGTCGCTCGATCAGCGTCTGGCTCGAACGGGGGCGCTGCCGCTCGAGAAGGTCGCGCCGATGATCACGCAGATCGCGCGCGGCCTCTCCATCGCGCACGGCGAGGGCGTCGTGCACCGCGACCTCAAGCCGGCGAACGTCTTCGTGACGCTCGACGAGGACGGCAACGCCGTGGCCAAGGTCCTCGACTTCGGCATCGCGAAGCTCCGCCACAACCAGCGCAAGGCAACGCACGCCACGCAGCGCGGCTTCCTCCTCGGAACGCCGGCGTACATGAGCCCGGAGCAGGCGCGGGGCAAGCAGCTCGATCATCGCGCGGACGTGTGGGCGCTGGCGGTCATCGCGTATCACATGCTCACCGGCGAGTTCCCGTTCGACGGCGAGACCGGCGAGGACCTCTTCGCGCGCCTGTGTCGGATCGAGCCGATCGCCATCCTTGATCGGAGGCCTGAGCTCCCGCAGATCGTGGGCGATTTCTTCGAGCGCGCGTTCGCGACCCGCATCGAGGATCGTTTCCAGTCCGCGCTCACCCTGGCCGGCGCGTTCGAGCAGCTCGCGCCGATGTCGGTGGGGGCGAAGCTGTCGTTGCCTCCGCCGCCCGCGCTCTCGATGCTCGGTCACGACCTCGAGATGGCGGCTCTCGACGAGAGCTCGCTGCTGGTCGCCGCCGGTGTCCCGCGCAAGCGTCGCCTGCTGAGGCCGATCGTTGCCGGTCTCTTCGTCAGCGCGTTGGTGGTCGCGATGTCGGCGCTGCTCTCGGTCTACTTCGAGCGTGAGCCCACGCGTGTGCTGCCGACGGCGGCGACCCGGCTCTCGGCGGGCGCGACCACGCTGCCCGCGGCGCCGCCCCCGGTCCCCGCGCCGGAGCCGCCCGTCGAAGCGCCGAGCGCGCCCGCGGTGATCTCCACCGACGATCTCCCGTCCGCCGTCGTAGCGCCGAGCGTCACTCGTCCCGGGCCGGCTCCGCGATCGGGGACGCCGAGCACGTCGAACATGTCGGGCACGAGCCCGGAGTCCTCGGATGAGATCACGGCGGCCGCCGCGCGCCGCGCGCGAGCGGTCGACAAGTCGGAAGTGTTCTGACGATCGCGCGGCGTCAGGGCACGGCGAAGATCGCGAAGTCGTCGAACGTCGCGGCAGCCGCCTTGGCGTAGCAGTAGGGTCCGATGCCGACGTCCGGATTGAGCGCCACGAACGTGCTCGGCAGCCCCACCGTGAGCTTGCGCAGGCCGGGCACCGTCAGCGACACGGACTTCGTAGGGCTGTCGGTGTACTCGAGCGTGAGGTCGAGCCACTGGCCGACCCACGAGGAAGCGAACAGCGCATCGTCGTTGCCGATCTCGGTGAGGGTGCCGTTCAGACGCTGCTGCACGAAGAGCCGGACCGAGGTGCTGATGCCCATCGCGACCAGGATGCTGAACGAGAGGTTGGCGGCCGCGTCGCTGTGCATCGTGAAGTAGACGCCGTCGTTCTCGGAGCGCATCGCGACATGCGCCGTCAGCTTGGTGAACGTGCCGTCGACCTGCTTGCCCAGTCGGAGGTACTGGCAGTCCGGCGCGAGATCGGCGAGGTCGAAGCGCGCAGCGCTCGGAGCACTGATGGGCCCGGTCGAGGTCAGCGCGATCGTCCCCGGCGCCGGCAGCTCGAGGGCGTCGTTGAGCGTCCACGGTGGCGTCGCGAGATCGTTCGGATGGTCGAAGTCGACGCAGAACGTCGCGCCCGGGTATCGCGCGCATCCCGACGCGTCGGCGAGCACGCCACCGTCAGCGCCGCCTTCGCCGCCCGTGCTCGCTTCGAGCGTGACGCCGCCCTCGGACCGCGGTGCGTCGGTGGCTCGACCATCGTTCGGCGGACCACCGCTCGACAGGCCCGCGAGATCCGTGAGCAGCGAGCACCCAGCCAAGGCGGCCACGGCAAACGCTGCGACGAGAAAACTGCGGCGCACGCCTCGATTAAACCATGAACACAAGGTCGAGGTGACGTTTTACGCTGTAAGGTCGCGTCGGAGAACGCGCCTCTCGAGGATCCAGAACAGGGGCAGCACGCACACACCGAGCGCGATCGACACGTATGCCGTCACGTCGATGCCCACGAGTGCATGCCCCGGCAGCTCGGTGAGGAGGCGTGCGGATGCGAAGGCGCCGAGCGCGGAGGCGAGATGCTGCACCGACGACTGGATCGAGGAGAACCGGGCTCGCTCCTCGGCGCGAGGCACCTTCGAGGTGAGCGTGTTGTAAGCGACGTTGCGGAAGGGCATCGCGAGCATGAAGAGCACGAAGAGCAGGAGCACCGGGAACACCGGCGGCACGCGCGCGAAGCCGCAGTAGACGACCGTGGATGCGAACAGCGTCCCGAACGTGCCGACGCGCGCCGAGCCGAAGCGATCGACGAGGAGGCCGACGCCGCGCATTGCCACGAAGCTCACCACCCCGCCCACGAGATACAGGAGACCGAGGCGCGCGCGCGGATAGCCGAGGTTGTAGAGCAGGTACGGCGCGATGTTCGGCACGATGACGAAGGTCGAGCCCATCACGAGCGTGGTCAGCGTGAGCGACAGGAGCACGTCGAGGCGCACGAGCGGGAGGAGGTCGCGGCCGAACCGCCGTTGCTTCGCCAGCGCCAGGTGGCCGGTCATCGGCGGGAGCACGCGAGCCGCGTAGGTGCCGAGGATGGCGCCCAGCACCGCCACCGCGATGAACGGGAGCCTCCATCCGCCGCGCCGCGCGAGCTCGAGACCGGCAGGCACACCGAGGATCGATGCGACGGAGAATGCGCCCATCACGGCGCCCATGGCGCGGCCGCGTCGGTTCGGCGGGATCACGTCGGCGATGATCGAATACGAGAGCGACGTCGCCGGCCCGCCGAACGCGCCGGCGACGACGCGCGCCAGCATCAGCGTGCCGAGGCCGGTCGCGAACGCGCCCGACAGCGTGCCCAGCACGAGCCCGAGCATCGCGATGGAAAGCGCCTTCTTGCGGTCGAAGCGGTCGAGGAAGAACGCGCCCGCCAGGCCGGAGATGCTGGCCGCCGCCGTGTAGCTGCCGCCGACGTAACCGATGTGCGAGACCGGGATGTCGAGCGCGGTCGCGAAGTCGGGACCGAGCGGCATCACGATCACGAAATCGAGGATGTTCACGAACTGAACGGCCCCAACGCAGAACACGATC
>JAYTZB010000153.1:0-4070 GCA_043742085.1 Polyangiaceae bacterium | reverse complement strand
GGTCTGCTTCGGCGAGCCCCAGTGGAGGTGCAGCGTGTCGAAGAGGTCGACGAAGAGGAGGTTGGCGTCGTTGTCGTGGAAGGCCTGCGCGAGCGGCTTGGCGGCCTCGAGGAAGCCGAGCTGCTCGAGCGGGAAGAGCGCGTCGTTGTCGCGACCGCGGATGGTGTCCTTGAACGATGCGCAGTTGCGCAGGTTGAGGACGTGCCCGTCGCTATCGGTGTACGGCGCGGCCGGGCAGACCAGCGTCTGCGCGGGATCGAAGAGGTCGCGGAGAAAATTCGTCGTCTTGGAATTCTGGACGTCGCCGGGAAGGCCGTCATGCGGGAGGTCGAAGAACACGACGCGGCTGATGCCGGGCACGCTGGGCTTGGTGTTGAAGCCCTTGATGCCCGACACGTTCTCGAGGAACGCGTCGGCGCCGCCGACGATGCCGGTGAGGGGCGAGGCAACGAGCTTCTTCAGGCAGTCGTCGCGGATGTCGAGGTTGACCTGACCGAGCACCGCATCGACGAGGTCGTGCGCGATGTTCTCGATGCGGAACATTCCGCACAGCGGCATGGGGCTCTTCGGGACGTCGGCGCCGAGCGTGAAGCACGCGGCTTGCGCGGAGAAGCTCGGGAAATCCAGGGCGATCCCGTTCCAGACGATGTGCGCGACCGCGCCCTTCTTCGTGCAGATGGAGAGGCCGTTCGCGTCGTGCAGGGTCTCGAGGAAGCGCTGGAACGCGCTGCGGTTCGTGCCGCTGTCGGCCTTCGAGCGATCGACCGGCGTCGTGAGCGTGGCGACCTTGCCGGTGGTGACGTTGAACGGCGTGCCGTTCAGGTTGTTGCGGTCGTAGCTGAGCTGGTCCCGCATCTCCATGTATGCGGCGCCGGACTTCGCGAGGTCGAGGGTGCGATCGTCGCCGAACGCACGGATGATGTCCTCCGCGAGCTTCGGCTTCTGCGCGATGGCGGCAACGACGTCGAGCATCTCGTCCCACAGCGTCGAAGCGGCCGGGATCTGCGCCTCGGGATGCTGGTCGGCGATGGCCTTGATGCGGAAGCCTGCGCCCACCAGGCGTGCGAGCACCTGCGGCTTGTCGGCCGCGAGGCGCTGGAGGAGCGCGAGCGTGTCGTCGGTGGTGGGATCGGCGAGCACCTGGCCGACGGCGTGCACGAGATCGAGCAGCGGCGACTGATCCTCGCGGAAGCCGCGATAGGCGACCTGGTTGCCGTCATACGAACGCAGCGAGTCCTTGCCGTCGTTGCGCGCGCCCGCGACGATCGTGAAGCCGCCGAGCAGATCCATCACCGTCTCGTGACCGAGCTTCGGATCGGGCTGGAGAAGCGGAACGAGATCGCGGAGGAGAGACGCCAGGTACGTGGCGTTTGCGTCGATGTAGTCGTACGCGGGCGTCGCCGTGCCTGGCGCCAGCACGCGGCCCTGCGCGTCGCGCGTGAAGCCCTGGTCGGCGTTGGCCGGCATGCCGACCTCGGCGTCCGCGAAGGTGCGGAACGGCGACGGCGCTTGGCCCGCGGTGGTCACGAAGCGACCGAGGTCGTCGACGTCGGCCAGCCCGTCCGGCGTGCTCTTCGGACCGCCGGTGAGATCCACGAACGGCGCAGGCACCTTGCCGGTGCTGCTCGCCACCCTGGCGAAGCCGCGGGCGTCGCGCGCCACCACCCAACGCTGCTCGCCGCCGGCGGCGAACACCGGATCCTGCGCGAGGAAGATGGTGCGCGCCATCTCGAGGTTGCCGCGCGGGCGCGTGAGGCGCTCGAGCAAGGGATCGCGCGCATCCTTCGCGAGGCCGAGCGCCGGAAGATCCGGCAGCGCCTTCGCCGTGCGTAGCTCCTGCTGGAGGATGGCGAGCAGATCGACGAGCGCGCCGTGCGCGGGGCCGGGCACGCGATCCGCGGCCACACGATCGACCGATTGTTTCGGAGGAACGCCGCTGTTCGCTGCTGCGAGGCCGAGCGGATCGGTGTCGCTCGAGAGCAGCCGCAAGAGCGCGTTGGCGAGCTCGACGAGGCGCGGATAGGCGAGCGCGGGTCGCGCCACGCCCATCGCGATGGGGGCGGGTCGATAACCGCGCCGCGCATCGAAGCGGGTGAGCGCGGCCTGCGCCTCGGGCGAACGGTTAACGTCGTCCATGACGTGCGAGAGCGCGCGCGTGACGTGCGGGATGGTGTCGTCGTCGTAGAGATCGGTCAGCCGCCCCAGCATGTCGGCGAGCTCGACGCGGAGATCGACCTGCGCGGCTGGGCCGGTTGCCCCGCCCGGGCCGCCCGGCGCATCGCACGAGCGAGCGGGATCGGCACTGGTGAGGTCCTTCGTGCCGATGGGCTCGTTGGTGAAGGCGGTGTCGAAGGCGAGGATGAGATGGTCACGCCGGCGCGCGATGGCCTGGATGCGCGCGATGCGATGCTCGCGGTTCTTCACTTGCTGTTCGATGGTCACCGGCTTGCCGTCGACGTCGAACGCCTCGTCGAGCGGCGGCAGCTTCGTCATGTCGACGTCGTCGATGAACATCCCGTTCGCGTCGGCATGACACACCGCGTGGTACGAGACGCCGGCGACGTCCTCGCGGAGCGCCTGCGCGCCGACACGATCGCAGACCATCGTGTACATCTCGCGACCGAGCGTGCCGCGCGTGCCCGTGACGCGCACGGTGTCGAAGTCCGGCGCGCATGCCGCGCCCGAGCCGCCAATGGTCGAGCACGTGGCTATCGACGCGACGAGCGCGACGAGCCACCCACGACCCAACGTCCCCGGACCCCGTGCCCTCACCTGCCGCGAGGTATAGTCCAGCGCGTCCTGCGTGCAATCCCGGCCCTTCGAACTTTCTGTATTTTCAGAATGAACCTACGAACCACCTGTTTTCTGGTCCTCTGCGGAGTCTCCGCTGCTGCAAGCCTCGGCGCCTGCGGAGGCGGTGCGGCCGCCGTCGTGCCGCCGCCGGTCCTCCCTCCTCCGCCCGCGCCGGTCGCCACTGGGCCCTCGACGCCCGCGACGCGTCCGCCGCCGGTGCCCGTCACCCATCGTCCGGTGGTGCACGACTACTGGGGAACGCACGTCACCGACGACTTCGAGTGGTTGGAGGACGGCAAGAGCGCGGAGGTCGCGGCCTTCACCGATGCGCAGAACGTCCACGCGCGCGGCGTGCTCGATGGGCTGGCCGAGCGCGCTCCCGTTCGCGCGCGCGTCGCGCAGCTGCTCGGCGCGAGCTCCGCGGATTACCTGACGGTGCGTCCAATGGCGGGATCGCTCTTCGTCTTCGTGGCGCAGCCGCCCAAGCAGCAGGCGGTGCTCGTGATGCGCGGCGAGAGCGCCGAGGCCTCGACGGAGAAGGTGATCCTCGATCCGAACGTGCGCGATCCCAGCGGCAAGACCACCATCGACTTCTTCGTCCCGTCGCCCGACAAGAGGCTGGTCGCGGTGTCGCTCTCCAAGAACGGCAGCGAGAGCGGCGACGTGCACGTCATCGACGTCGCCACCGGCAAGGATCAGCCCGACGTCATTCCGCGCGTCATGGGCGGCACCGCCGGCGGCAGCGTGGCGTGGAGCACGGACGGCACCGGCCTCTTCTACACGCGCTACCCGCGCGCCGGAGAGCGCGCCGAGGCGGATCTCGACTCCTACCAGCAGGTCTGGTTCCACAAGCTCGGCACCCCTGACGCGAAGGACGTCTACGTCATCGGCAAGGACTTTCCGCGCATCGGCGAGACCGAGCTCGAACGCAGCGACGACGGCAAGTACGTGCTCGTTCACCTCGCGAACGGTGACGGCGGTGAGTACGCGCATCACGTGCTGAAGGGGAACGGCGCGACGGCGGAGGGCACGCGGCTCTCCAATTTCCCCGATCAGCTCGTCTTCACCACGTTCGCGCCGGACGGAAAGATCTGGGGCATCTCGAGGAACGGCGCGCCGCGCGGCAAGGTGGTGGTCTTCACGCCGCCCTTCGACAAGCCCGCCGAGACGTTCCTCCCCGAGGGCGACGGCGTCCTCGAGGAGCTCGTCATCACGAAGAGCGCGCTCTATCTCGTCGAGCTGGTCGGCGGGCCTTCGCGGATGCGTCGCGTTCCCCT
>JAYTZB010000152.1:0-3693 GCA_043742085.1 Polyangiaceae bacterium | reverse complement strand
CGACACCGCGGCCCTACGTGGTGCATCCAACGCTCCGGCGTCAGCCGCGGCGCGCCGGGGGAGTCACCATGAAGTCCATCGAGACCTATTTCGACTACGCGAGCCCGTGGGCCTACCTGGCGAGCGAGCTCATGCCGCGAAAGCTCCCCAGCCTCGGCGCGGCCATCATCTATCGGCCCATCTACCTCCGCGGTCTCGCTTCGTTCGCGAAGGGCGTGCCCTATTCGAGATCGGGACGCTGCTCGCCGAGGCCCTCGGCTCCTCCGAGGCGACCGCGCTCGAGGCCACGAGCGTGCCGGCCGTGAAGGATCGCCTCCGTGAGGCCACCGCAGCCGCCGAAGCGCGCGGCGTGTTCGGCGTGCCCACGTTCTTCGTGGGCGATGAGATGTTCTGGGGCCACGACCGCTTCGATTACGTCGCTCGGGCCGCGCGAGACGCGAAGGACGGCTGATCCCGCCTACGCGGCGCGCTTGCCGGCGGTGGGCTTCACGGCCCTGGCGAATGCCGCCGCGCTGCGCGCGTTGAGCACCTCCTGGCGCTGCACGCCCGCTCGTCGCGCCAGCCCGATCGCATAGCGGACGTTGTCGAGCTCGCGCATCGCATGCGCATCGACCGAGAGCACGAACGGGATGCCGCGCTCCTTCGCGAGCCGAGCCAGCTTCGGCTCCATGTCGAGACGGTGCGGGTCACCGCTGATCTCGATCGCTCCGCGCGACTCGGCGAGCGCATCGAGCACCTCCTCGATGCGCAGCGGAATCGGCGGACGGCTCGACACGAGGCGCCCCATCGGATGACCCCAGATCTTGAACACCGGGTGGCGCATGGCGCGCAGGACGCGCTCGGTCATCTTCGCCTCGTCCTGGCGGAAGCGCGCATGGATGCTGGCGATGACCACGTCGAGGCGCTCGAGGATGGCGTCGGGCCAGTCGATGGCGCCGTCGGCGAGGATGTCCGCCTCGGTGCCGCGCAGGATCTTGATCTTCACCTTCTCCTGCACCTCGTCGATCTCGTCCCACTGCCGCTTCAGGCGCTCCACGTCGAGGCCGCCCGCGTAGTGCGCGGCCGCCGAATGATCGGTGATGGTGATGAACGCGGCTCCGCGCTTCTGCGCCGCCAGCGCCATCTGCTCGATGGAGTGCCGGCCGTCCGACCATGTCGAGTGGCAGTGCACGAAGCCGCGCACGTCCTCCTGCACGACCAGATCGAACGCGTCGCCCTGCGCGGCGAGCTTGGTCGCGAGCTCGATCTCGCCGATGTCCTCGCGCATCTCCGGCGGGACCCAGGCGAGACCGAGCTTCGCGTAGAGCTGGGCCTCGTCCCGCAGCGCGACGCGCTTCTCGTGCGCCTTTTCCCCGTGGAACAGGCCCTGGGCGGTGAAGCGCATTCCGTGCTCGCCGGCCAGGGCGACGAGGCGGTCGAGGTGCGCCGGAGCGGAGAAGCCGTGCGCCAGCGCCGCCGGCAGCTCTTCGCTCGTGCACGCGAGCACGTCGACGCGCGTGCCGTCGGCGAGGCGCAAGCGACACTCGGTGTCGCTGCGCGTCTCCACCGAGGCCACGCGCGGCATCGTCGCGATGCGCGCGATCGCCTCGGCGGGAGCTTTCGCCTCGACCACGAAGTCGATGTCGCTCGAGAGCTCGACCGAGCGGCGAAGGGATCCCGCGAGGTGGACCGACGCGGTCTCCTCCATCGCGGCGAGCTCGCTCTCGATCTCCTCGGCAAGCCGAAGCCCGTCGGCGAGCATGATGGTCGGCCCGCGCGTCTCGTACTTCTTGATCGCCTCGAGGACCTTCTTCTCCTTCTTCTCGCCGAAGCCCTTTGCCTCGCGGAGCCTCCCCTCCTCGGCGGCCTTTCGCAGTTCGTCGATGGTGGCGATGCCGAGCTCCTCGTGCAGCGTCTTCAGCGCGTGCAGGCCGATCCCCGCCACCTGCGACAGCTCCAGCACGCCGCTTGGCAGCCCGCCGCGGAGCGATTCCAGCAGCCCGGATTTTCCGGTGCGGAACAGCTCCTCGATCTGCGTCGCGAGGGCGACGCCGATGCCGGACAGCTCGATCAGCGCGTTCTCCGCGATCAGCTCGCCCACGGGGCGACGCGTGGCCTCCAGCGCGCTCGCCCCGCGCGCGAAGGCGCGGGTCTTGAACTTGTTGGAGCCGTGCAGCTCGAGCAGCGCGGCGATCTCGCGGAGATGAGCGACGATGGTGGCGCGATCCTCCACGGCGCTCGCTCCTCTCAGCGAATGGCCGCGCGAACGCCCGTGTCCGACGGGACGAACGCGCGCACCTGCTGACGATGCGTGATCTCGATGCGGACGCCCGTGTTCCCGACGACCGGGCCGCCCTCGCGCGAGGCGTTGGTCGCGCCGATCACGATGCGGTGTCCATCGACGCCGCGCGCTATCAGCGCGTCGCGGATCCGCGCGGCACGCGCCACGAAGAAGCCCTCCGGTTCGCTCGCCGCCTGCCCGCCGACGAGGATCACGGTGACGTGCTCCATCTCGGGCACCTGGAGGCAAGCGCCCCAGCGATCGATGTCGGCCATGTCGGCAGGATCGATGGCGGTGCTGCGCGGAACGAAGTCGACGTTCTGCCGGAGATCACTGCCACACTTCGCGGCACTGGGCCGAGGCGCCATGGTGAGCTGTCCCCCGCGCGGAACAGCGCCGTTGCTGCCGACGTCGGCGGCGGTGGTCGTGGTCGTGCTCACCGCCATGCCCTGCGCGGCGGCGGCGCAACCGGTCGCCGTGGCGAGCCCGAGCATCGCCGTAGCAAACCATCCCAGGCGAGCGATCCTGTCCACGCGGTTCATGATGACGAAGCTCCTCTTTTTTCGGCGGGCGCTGCCGACGCAGAGGCTACGAAGCAAGGCACACGCCAGCCGCGCGATCGGGATTCGCGTCCGCGTCTGCGCGGTCGCGCGTCGCGCTCGCGCTCACTCCTCGGCGTGCGCGGCGTCGTCGGGCGTGGGCTCGCCCGCGACAGCGCCGAGCGGCAGCGTCTTGCCGTGCGGCGACGTCGGCTCGACCGGCGGGCGGCCGAGGATGCGTCGACCCAGGTTCGAGATGTCGTCGAACACCGAATACGCGACCGGCGTGGCGAGCAGCGTGAGCAGCAGAGAGAGCGTCTGCCCGCCGACGACGACGCCCGCGGTCGCGCGGTTGTTGCCGCCGCCGATCCCATGCGAGAGCACGAGCGGCATCATGCCCGCCACGAAGGCGAGCGTGGTCATCAGGATGGGCCGGAGCCGATCGCGATTCGCCTCGAGGATCGCCTCATAGCGCGGGAGGCCCTGGGCCCGCAGCGTGTTGGTGTGATCGATCTGGAGGATCGCGTTCTTCTTCACGACCCCGAAGAGCACGAGGATGCCGAGCCCCGAGAAGAGGTCGAGCGACTGCCCCATGAGCACCACCGAGAGCACCGCGAACGGCAGCGTGAGCGGCAGCGACAGGAGGATGGTCACCGGGTGCAGCCACGAGTTGAACTGCGCGGCGAGCACCAGGTACATGAAGATGAACGACAGCCCGATGGCGGCGCCGAAGCTCACGAAGACGCGACCCATCTCACGTGTCTGTCCGGTGGGCTCGGCGATGTACTCGGCGTCGAGGTGCTCTTCCTTGATCAGCCGCGCGACGGCGTCGGCGACCGCGCCGTCGCTGTAGCCCGGCTTCACGTTGGAGAGCAGCGTCACGACGCGCTGCCG
>JAYTZB010000151.1:0-3917 GCA_043742085.1 Polyangiaceae bacterium | reverse complement strand
GCCATCGGCGGCGACCGCAGTCACGGTTTGACCCAGCCGCGTGGCGACCGCTACCACCTTCAACGGGTCGCTCTTGTCCACGCGCTCGATGGCCGAATGGTCTGTCGACCACCAGTAGATGTATTGTGCATTTACCGCGACGCTGACGGTGCGAGCGCTCTCCTGAGCGATCGTCACGATGCCCGGGCCCGCGTCGGGTCCACCAGACTCGGTCGCGCCGCCCTGCCCAGTGTCGCCGGATGAACCATCGTCCCCGCCGTCGACGACCGCGCTGGGCGTCGACGAGTCGGAGAAGCTCGCGCATGCGACGAACGTCGACGACATGACCACGAGAAGTGTCGCGACAGGAAATAGCCTCATCGGATCGGATCGTAGCTGACGTTGCGCGCCAGCGCGCCTTCAGCCAAATCCGAGCTCGTGCGCCCTCAGATGTCGTAATAGAGGAAGAACTCGTGCGGCGTCGGGCGCATGCGGATCGGATTGAGCTCCTTGGTCCGCTTGTAGTCGAGCCACTCGTGGATCGCGTCCTTGGTGAAGACGTCGCCGCGGAGGAGGAACTCGTGATCGCGCTCGAGGGAGTCGAGCGCCTCTTCGAGGCTGCCCGGCATGTGCGGGACGTCCTTCAGCTCCTCGGGGCTGAGCGCGTAGATGTCCTTGTCGAGCGGGTCACCCGGATCGATCTTGTTCTGGATGCCGTCGAGACCGGCGAGCAGCATGGCGCTGAACGCGAGATACGGGTTGCAGCTCGGGTCCGGGAAGCGGACCTCGATGCGACGCGTCTTCGGGTTCGGCCCCGTGATCGGGATGCGGACCGACGCCGAGCGGTTGCGGCTCGAGTAGGCGAGGTTCACGGGCGCTTCGAACCCGGGGACGAGCCGACGGTAGCTGTTGGTCGTGGGGTTCGTGAACGCGGCGAGCGACTTGGCGTGCTTGATGATGCCGCCGATGTAGTGGAGCGCCATCTGCGAGAGGCCCGCGTAGCCGTCGCCGCCGAAGAGGGGCTTGCCCTCCTTCCAGATCGACTGGTGGACGTGCATGCCCGAGCCGTTGTCGCCGAAGAGCGGCTTCGGCATGAACGTGGCGCTCTTGCCGTGCTTCCGCGCGACGTTCTTGACGATGTACTTGAACCACATGAGCTGATCGCCGCAGGGGAGCAGGCGATTGAACTTCATGCCGATCTCGCACTGACCGCCCGACGCCACCTCGTGGTGACCGACCTCGACCTCGATGCCCGACGCCTGGAGCGCGAGCATCATCTCCATGCGGAGGTTGGCGAGCGTGTCGGTCGGCGGGACCGGAAAATAGCCTTCCTTGTGTCGCGTCTTGTAGCCGAGGTTCGGATACTCCTCGCGGCCCGAGTTCCACGCGCCCTCGGCGCTGTCGAGGTAGTAGTAGCCCTCGTTCGGCTTCGAGTGATCGAAGCGGACGTCGTCGAAGACGAAGAACTCGGCCTCGGGTCCCATGAACGCGGTGTCGCCGATGCCGGTCTGGCGGAGATAGGCCTCGGCCTTCTTCGCGATGTGACGCGGGTCGCGCGAGTACGGCTGCTTGGTGATGGGATCGAAGACCGAGCACACCAGCGAGACGGTCGGGTGCGCGAAGAACGGATCGAGCTTCGCCGACTCGGGGTCCGGGACCATGAGCATGTCGGACGCGTTGATCGGCTGCCACCCGCGCACCGACGAGCCGTCGAACGCGATGCCGTCCTCGAAGAGTGTCTCGTCGAGACGCTGCACGGGGATCGTCGTGTGCTGCCACACGCCCGGGAAATCGATGAACTTGAGGTCGACGAATTTCACGTCGTTCTTCGCGGCGAGCTCGATCACATCCTTGGGCTTCATGGCTTCTTCCTGGTCCTTCACTCTCTCGGAATCAGATGGCGTCTTTGCCGCGCTCGCCGGTGCGGATGCGTACGGCCTCTTCGATGGGGCTGACGAAGATCTTGCCGTCGCCGATGCGACCCGTCTTCGCGCTCTTCTCGATGGCGTCGAGGACGTCGTGCACGAGCTCGTCGGGAACGACGATCTCGATCTTCACCTTGGGGACGAAGTCGACGACGTAGGCCGAGCCCCGGTAGACCTCTTTCTTCCCGCCGGTGCGGCCGAAGCCCTTCACCTCGGTGACGGTCATGCCCTGGACACCGACCTCGCTCAAGGCGTCTTTCACCTCGTCGAGCTTGAACGGCTTGATGATGGCCTCGATCTTCTTCATGACGGCGGCCGAGATGAGACTCCACCCCTCGGGACATTCCAAGGGTGAACTGTGTCTTCTTCGCTTCTTTTCATTCCGCTTCCGCCTTTGTGTTTTGTAACCGGCGTGGGTTTCGGAAATGTTTCGTAGGATGCCCCGCTCAGTGCTGCGTGGCTCCCGCATCGTCCTCGGGTCCTATCCCACCCCGGTTTCACGGATCGGCGAGCGCCTGTGGGTCAAGCGCGACGACCTGACGAGCCCGCTCTACGGCGGCAACAAGGTCCGGAAGCTGGAGCTCCTGCTAGGGGCAGCACGGGACGCGGGCAAGACGAGGATCGTGACGCTCGGCGCCGTGGGCAGCCATCAAGTCGTGGCGACGGCGCTCTACGGGACGCGCGAGGGCTTCGCGGTCGATGCGATCCTGGTGCCGCAACCGGCGTCGCCGCATGCCGAGCTGAACGTGCGGGTGGCGCTTGCGCAAGGATTGCACGCGGTCGCGTGTCCGGCGTGGAGCCTCGCGCCGGCGTACGTCGCGTCGCGCTGGGGCGGTGACGCGTACTTCATTCCGCTGGGCGGCTCGAATGCGCTGGGCTCGCTCGGCTTCGTGGATGCGGCGCACGAGCTGGCCGCGCAAGTGCGGGCGGGCGACCTGCCGGAGCCCTCGATGGTGGTGGTCGCGATGGGCTCGGGCGGGACGGCAGCGGGTCTGGCGGTGGGCTTCGAGCAAGCGGGCCTCGGGACGCGTGTGCTCGGCGTCGCCGTCGCGCCGCCCACGCCGGTGCTGCGCCACATGGCTCGGAGGCTGGCGCAGAAGACGGCGGCGCTCGCCGGGCTTCCGGTGTCGGCGGGCCTGCGCGCCGCGAAGCGCATCGACGTCGAAGGCAAGTGGATCGGACGCGGCTATGGCCACCCCACCGACGAGGGGCGCGCCGCGATGGACGTCGCGAAGGCGGAGGGGCTCGTGCTCGACACGACGTACACCGCAAAGGCGTTCGCCTGCGCGCTGGAGCTCGCGCGCGGGGAAGGCACTGCGGCGAGCGCCGAGCGAAGCGGGCCTATCCTGTACTGGCACACGCTCTCGACCGCGCCGCTCGAGGGGCTCCTGCGCGAGGGGAGCGCGGGGACGCCGTTGCCGGGAGCGGTGGCGAAGCTCCTGCGGACTTGATTGGGCGACAGACGGCGCGCGCGGCCTAGGGCGCGGTCGTCGGTGCCGTGTCGACCGGCGATGCCGTCGGCATCGGGAGTGCTTGCGGCACCTCGGGCTTCGGATCGGTCGGCGCTGCGGATGCGGCCGGCGGCGGCGTCCTTCGCACGCGGTGCTTCACGACCGGCGCAGGCGTCGTCGTTGCTGCTGCCGATGCCGTCGATGCCGTCGTCGCCGCCGGCGCGGCGGGCGAGTCGATCGCGGCAGCAGAGCCGCTCGACGATGTCGCCGGCGCCGCGCTCGGCGCAGCGGTCGACGTCATCGTGGCGGTCGCGGTCGGCGTCGGTGCTGTTGCCGCCGGAGACATCGGACGCTCGCGCCGGCCCGCGGCGTACCCACCGACGGCCACCGCTGCGATCATCACCGCCACCACCCCGAGCGTCACCATGCGGCGGCGCTCGGCGCGGACCGCGAGCTGCGCATCGCGCTGCGTGTCGGGCGCGATGTCGGTCGACGGAAGCGGGTCGATCACCGGCGGTGTTCCAGGCATCGCGACGCCGCTCGCCGAGGACGAAGCGCTCCG
>JAYTZB010000150.1:0-5685 GCA_043742085.1 Polyangiaceae bacterium | reverse complement strand
ACGCACTTGCGACGCGCGCCTGACTGGTAGGCGGTGAACACGGTGCCTTCAGCGTGCTCGAAGAACGGGTTCTTCTTGGGGTCGAGCCGGTCCCTGAGGTCCATGTCGAGGGGACGGATGTAGCGCGGGTCGTCCTTGTAGATGCGGTCGACCACCCCGAGGAAGTCCTTGAGATCGCCGCCCATCGCCGTCTGCCGGATGTCCACCATGGACGGCGGTTGTGCCCTTCGTGCGGCGCTCCGTCAACCGCTGCGTCAGGGGCTGCAGGCGCCCGACGCGGGGATCTGGCTCGCCCCGATCGACGCAGGGCTGGGCCGCGGCGCTCCAGACGCATCGACCATGACCTTGGGCGTCAGGTCGACGGCGCCTCGCGCCAGCACGCACGGCGCGTTGGCGGGCATCGCATAGCCGGGGGCAGCGAAGAGCTCGGCACTGTTCGGGCTGCCCGCTGTCCACGGCGCGATGGCGAGCGGCGCGCACGTGCTGCCGGGATTACACGGACGGCAGCTCGGCCCCACGGTGTCGTTCCCGCAGTTGGTTGCATACCGCACGTTCTTCGCGAACGTCGCGTCGGGAAGGAGCGGCGCCGCGTCCGCGAAGGTGGCGGCCGTGAAATACGCGCACGGAGTGCCTGCTGCATAGGCGTCGAGCAGCCTCGCGATGCCGACGAAGGCGTTGCCGCGCAGGTCCTTGATGCTGCTCGTGGGGGCGCCGCTGCAGTCGCGATCGAGGTGGACGCCCAGCGACGTCGTCGCGTTCTCGCCGACGAAGAGGTTGTCGTCGAGCTCGATGTTGGTCGAGCCGTAGGTGGCCCAGACCGCCACGGTGTCCTTCGCCACGCCGCCGCTCGCCTCGCTGAGGATCACGGTGTTGTGCACGAATCGTGTCGACGGAGCGCGCGAGAAGATGGCGCCGACGACGCGCGGCTCGGCACGTCGAGCGCTGTTGCCCGGGACGATGACGTTGTTCGCGAACACCGAAGCGGGACCGGTGAATCCATCGTGGTAGAGGCCGAACACCGAGGGCGCGAAGCCCGACGCGATGGGTCCTTCGATCTCGCCGCCATAGAAGCGCGAGCTCTCGATGGCGGTGACCGCAGCGATCATCAGGGCACCAAACGCTCCGCACCCAGCAGTCTGGCAGTTGGTCTTGCCACCCGAGACGAATCCGCGCGACATCTCGAGATGCGCGCCGGCGACGAAGAGCCCGACCAGCGCGGTCGACGCCTGGCCCCCCGAGAAGGTCACGTCGTGCCAGGCATTGGCGCCGGTGGCGTCCGCGGATCCGTCGAGGAGAACGCCGTAGGAGCGCGGGCGATAGACGTTACTGGCGGCGCTCGCCTTCAGGTCATGGAGGTAGGGCGCACCGCCCGTCGCATGGATTCCGATGACGTCCGCGTTCGTCAGATCCGACGCGGTTCCGGTGCCGCCGCGAATGACGGAGCGACGGATCTCCGGCGATGAGGCGGACGCGTGGATGCCGGTGGATCCGGTGCCGGTCGCTGCGACGGTACCGCCGCCTTCGATCTGGAGATCGGTGAGCGTCACCGCGGCGCCGTCCTGCACGGCCACCGCGGCACTGCGCGCTGCGCCCGTCGTCGCGCCGTTGATGGTGAAGCCGTCGACGACCGTGCTGCGCGACACCGCCGCGCCTTTCACCGTGAGCGTCGCGCGATCGTCGCCTTCGTTTCCGTCGTCGATGATGGTCTCGGTGGCTGCATCGAACAGCGGATAGCCGAAGTCCTTGGTGCGCGTGAACTGGCTGCACTCGTACCCACCGCGCAGGGACACCGAAAAATCGATGGCGAGCGCACGCTCGCGGTACGCGCCGCGGCACACGCTGACCTCGTGGTCCTGCGCGCCGATGGCCTTCACGCGCGCGACGGCAGCGCCGATGGTCTTCATCGGTCGGCCGATCGCGCAGCCGTCACTGGCGTCGTCACCCGTGGTCGACACGTAGACCTTCTTGTCCGCGCAGCCCGGTCGACACGCGCCGTTCTCGCAGGCGGCGGTGGCGGGGCACACCACGCCGCACGCTCCGCAGTTGCTCGGATCACGCGTGAGATCGGGAGAGCACGCGGCCGGCGCTTCGGCTCCGCCGTCCGTGGTCGCCGGCGCGACGCTGTCGCTCGAGAACGACGAGCAAGAGGCGATCACGCAGCCGAGCCCCGATGAGGCGACGGCGACGACGAGCGCGGTGACGAAGCGACCTGCCACGTAGCGCTACTTCTTCATCGCGGCGTAAAAGCTGGCATCGCGACGGCGGACGCGAACGAGGAGCTGCCCGTCCTTGGCCTGCTCGCTGAGCTGGTTCGCAGTCGGCTCCGAGATGCCGTCGCACTCGACGATCACGTCGCCGGGCTTGAGGCCTGCGCGGTCCGCTGCGGAGCCAGGCGCGATGCTCGTCACGATGGGCAGCGGCTTCGGGCTCAGGCCGAGCGACGACGACTGCTGGGGCGTGAGGTCACGCACGCTGAGGCCGAGGCCGGCCTGCGGGACGCCCTGCTGCTGAACGGGGAGCGGCGGGACCGCGGCCTCGGGGCGTGCGGTGAGCGTCATGTTGGTGCCGTATTTCTTGCCGTCGCGGAGGATCTCGAGCTGGATGGTCTGACCGACCTCGTGCGCGATGACCTCGCGGACGAGCTCGCGTCCGTCCATGACCTTCTTGCCGGCGACCGCGCCGATGATGTCGCCCGCCTTGATGTTGGCCTTCGCGGCGGGGCCGCCGTCGTTGATCGAGTTGACGAGGACGCCGGCGCGCGCGTCGACCTTCATCGCCGTCGCGAGCTCGGGCGTCAGGTCCTGGATGCCGACGCCGATCCACGCGCGCTGGACGTGACCGGTCTTGACGATCTGCTCGGCGGCGCGGCGCGCGAGGTTCGAGGGAACCGAGAAGCCGATGCCGGTGCCGCGACCGACGATCATGGTGTTGATCCCGAGCACGCGTCCGTCGAGATCGCAGAGCGGTCCGCCGGAGTTTCCGGGATTGATGCTGGCGTCGGTCTGCAGGTAGTCCTCGATCTGGTTCATGCCGAGGCCGCCGCGGCCCTTGGCGCTGAGGACACCGGTGGTGACCGTGTAGCCGAGGCCGAAGGGCGAGCCGATGGCGACCGTCCATTCGCCGACGCGCGCGTTGTCGGAGTCGGCGAACTTCGCCGCTGTGAGACCCGTCGCCTCGATCTTGATGACGGCGAGGTCGGTGGCGGGATCGCGTCCGAGCAGCTTGGCGGGGAGGAAGCGTCCGTCACGCAGGCGCACGTTGATCGAGAGCGCGTGATCGATGACGTGGTTGTTGGTCAGGATGGCGCCGTCGGCGGTGAAGATGACACCGGAGCCGGTGCCGCGCGCGATCGGCGAGTCCTGGTTTTTGCCGAAGAAGCGCGTGATCTGGTCGGCGCTCTCGTCGTGCGCCGTCACGTCGATCTGGACGACGCTGGGGCTCACGCGCTCGGCCACCGACACGAACGCGTCCGAGAGCTTGCGCGCCTCGGCGACGGCACCGGGGGCGGCGGGCGGCGGCGGCTTGTCGCCGGGCGTGGCCTGCGCGAACGCGGGCGTGGGGGCGAGCGCCAAGGTGGCCAGCGCGAGCACGCTGGCGCTGGCGATGGCGCGACTACGAACGGTAAGCGCGGTTCGAACGAAGAACGGCATGTCGGAACCGTAGCATCAGGCGAAGCGCTCGACGATGCGCGACCACGGGCCGGCGCCCACCTGCATGGCACCTTCGTGGAGCGCGCTGCCGGGCGGATCGAGATCGGTCAGCTCCAGGGTCGCGGCGCCGCGCAGGAACGCGAGCTTCCTTCCGAGGCGAACGAGCGCGCCGACGAGCGGCCGCGGGTCGAGCGCGGGATCGACGGCGAAGCGACCGAGCAGACCGCGACGTGCTGGCAAGAACGGCGGATCGAGCGACATGACCGTGAGGCTCGCGCTGGCGCGCACCACGCCTCCGTGATCGACCGCGACGAGCTCGCTCTGATCCGACGCGGTCGGACGCGCGAGATGCGCGGCGAGCGCGCCCACGAACGTGGCATCGACAGCGCGTGGGCGGTCGAAGCGGATGTCGCCTTGGGACCGGCGACGCGCCGCCAGCGCAGGGTCGAGCAGCGCGATGGGCAGTGCGTCGTTGGGTGTCGCGACCCGCGCGGCGTACGGATCGTAGGGCGACGGATCCGGTGCGCCCTCGGTGACGACGCGTCCCGTCCACGACACCGGCGTGTACCCGACGTTGACGTAGAACGCGTGCGCGGGGTTCGGCTCGAGGACCTCGGCCGCGAGGACCACCGGCGCGCCGCGACTCAGCTGCCGCGCGACGCCGGCGAGGCCTTCGAGGAGCGCGCGTCCGGCGCCACGCTCGCGTGCACGCGACGACACGATGAGCGAGCGCACCTCGCAGGTGAAGGGCGTCGAGTCGTCGATGCCGTGCCGTTCGAACCAGCCTTCGACCTGGCCGATGACGCCGGTGTCTCCGGCAGCGACGAGGTGGACGTGGCGTCCGAGGATGGGCTGACCGCCGCGAACGCGTGCGTCCTCTTCGAGTCGATGGGCGAGCTGATCGTAGACGCGCGGGTCGCGCGTGCCGGCGTAGCCGCCCCAGGCCTCGTGCGCGTCCCAGAGCTCGCGCCACAAGCCGGCGATGGTGCCGCCCTCGTCGGGGTTCGCGGCGCGGACAGCGATGGCGTGGGTCTGTCTCACGGCGGCCATGGAGCCCCCGCGTCGTCGGGCAATGCGACGTCGATGTGCTGGAGCGTGAGCCCGTGCGCGGGCGCCGTCTGTCCCGCGAGCGGGCGCTCGGTCGCCTGGAGCGCGCTCGCGATCGTTCCTTCGGGCAGCACATCGCGGGCGACGTCGACCAGCGTGCCCACGAGGATGCGCACCATGTTGTAGAGGAACGAGTTGCCTTCGATGGTGATCGACCAGAGGCGCGGATCGCCGGCGACCGGCGCCACGTCGACGGCGGTGATGGTGCGGACGGTCACCTCGCGCACGTCGCGCGCCGAACGAAACGCCGCAAAATCGTGCGTTCCGACGATCGCTCGCGCTTCTCGCACCATCTTGTCCATGTCCATGTCGAAGCCGACGCGCCACGCCCGGTGGCGAAGGAGCGGATCCGGAACCTTGTCGCGAACGAGGAGATAGCGATAGCGCTTCTTCCGGCTGGTGAAGCGAGGATTGTAGGACACCGAGACGGCGCGCGCCGCACGCACGCAGACATCGTCGGGCAGGTTCTGATTGAGCTGGAGCACCCAGCCCCGCGGCGGCATCCCGAGTGACGCATCGAACGCGGCAAGCTGTCCCTCCGCGTGGACCCCGGCATCGGTGCGGCTGCAGCCGCGCGGGTTGCTCGCGCGCGGATCGAGCGTGATGATCGCGCCGCGCAGGGCCTCCTCGACGGTCCGCCTGTCCTTCTGCGTGGCCCAGCCGGAGAAAGCGGTCCCGTCGTACGCGACGGTGAGGAGCACGCCGTGCTCGCGGAGCGTCATCCGCCCCCGGCGGCGTCGGTAGGTCCTCCGCTCGTGCCGCCATCGACGATGGGAACGCGCGGCACCTCGTCGGCGGGGGGCGACCCCGCGCCGGTCACGAGCGCCGGTGCAGCGACACACGTCTTGTCGGAGCAGACGCCCGAGAGGCAGTCGTCGCTGCGTAGACACTCGTCACCGATGGGCCTTCGGGTCTCGCCGCATCCTCC
>JAYTZB010000149.1:0-4196 GCA_043742085.1 Polyangiaceae bacterium | reverse complement strand
TCGAGAACGTGTCGAGCTACATGACGTACCGCGCGAGCGCGATGAGCGAGTGGGACTTCGTCGCGGAGGTGGCGGAGCGCGCCGACTGCGGGATCCTGCTCGACTGCAACAACGTCCACGTGTCGGCGAAGAACCACGGCTTCGACGCGGAGCGCTACATCGACGCGATCCCGGCGGGCCGCGTCGTGCAGATCCATCTCGCCGGTCATACCGACAAGGGCGCCTACCTCCTCGACACGCACTCCGATCACGTCTCGGACGAGGTGTGGTCCCTCTATCGTCGCGCGCTCGAGCGTTGCGGGCCGGTCGCGACCCTCATCGAGTGGGACGACGCGATCCCGGCGTGGGAGATCCTCGCCGCAGAGGCCGACCGCGCGCGCGCGATCCGTCGTGAGATGCTGTGCGGGCTCGCGCCGTGACCGCCGATCTCGCGACGATGCAGCGCGCGATCGCGGACCTCCTTGCCCGAGGTGCGCCGGTCGGGAGCGACCCCGAAAGCGCCTCGCTGGCCACGCAGCTCGCAGCGGGCAACGACCGTCTCTCGGCCGCGGAGCAGGTGGACGTGTACCGCCAGCAATACTTCCTGCGTCACCTCGACGCGCTGCGCGAGGACTTCCTCACGCTCGAGCATGCGCTCGGCGACGCCCCGTTCGAAACGCTCGGGAGGGCTTATTTGCAGGCGTTTCCGCCGCGATCGTTCTCGCTTCGTGATCTCGGGGTCGACCTCCCGCGGTTCGTCGCCGAGCGCGCGCCGTGGTCGGAGGATCCGCTCCTCGCGGATCTGGCGCGCGTGGAGTGGGCGTTCGTGGAGGCCTTCGACGCTCCGGATGCGCCGGCCCTCGACCTGGCGACGGTCGCGGCCGTGCCCGAGGACGCATGGCCGTCGGCGCGGCTCGTCCTCCAGCCGTCGGTGCAGCGACTCGCGCTTGCCCATCCCGCGCACGAGGCGCGTAGCGCCGTGCGGAGCGGGGATGCTTCGGCGGCGTCCGGCACGACGCGTCCGTCGCCGGCGCCCACCTACGTGGTGGTCTTCCGCGGACCCGCGCGACTGCAATGCATCGCCGTCGAAGCCGACGCCTACGCGCTCCTCGACGAGCTCGCGCGCGGCACGGCGCTCGGTGACGCATGCGAGCGCGTCGCGACGGCGTCCGGCGCGCGCACGGCGTCGTTCGAGGAGAAGGTGGGCGCGTGGTTCGAGGAGTGGACCGCGCTCGGGTGGCTCAGCCGCGTCGAGCGCGACTGAGTCGAGCCCGACGGATCACTTCGCGTTACTTCGCGCCCGCGTCCGCGCCCTTGCCGAACGTCTTGGGGTGGAAGTTGTAGGGGTAGTTCGCGCGCGTCTCGAAGCCGCCCTTGCTGGGGGCGAACTTGATCTTCTTGATGATGTCGACGATGCACGCGCCGACGCCCGGCTCGTTGATCGTGGATTTTCCGGAGTCGACCGAGGCGTCGCTGACGACACCCGCGGGGTCGATCACGAACTTCACCGTGAGGTCGCCCTCGATGCCCGGGTGGTCCTTGAGCCCCTTGTCGTAGCAAGCGCGCGCTTCGTCGCGGCGCGCCATGACGATGGTCTGGATGTCCTCGCGGCGCCGTCCCGGCTCTTGCGAGTGACCCGGTCCGGCCTTCGGTCCGGCGTCGCCCTTGGTCTCGATCTCGGTGTGCGTCGAAGAGCCGAGCTTCGCGCCTTGGAGCTCGCCGCCGTCCGGGAGGTTGGTGGTGGTGGTGCCGCCGCTCGCGGCTGCGACGCCTCCGCCGGAGCTCGATGCGCCGGTCCCACCGCTCGTCGACGAGGCGCCGCCGGCGCTACCGGAAGAAGCACCGGTCCCGTCGCCGGGAGCCTTCACGTCACCGTCGGGCTTGCCGCCGCCGCAGGCCACGCCGCATACGATGATCGACGCGATGAGTGAGAACGCGACGGGGACAGCGAGGACGAAGCTTTTTTTACGGCCTTGGATGGAACGCATGCCGGAGAATCTACCCGATTTGCCCGGGTCTTGGGGACCTCGGTGACGTATCATCGGAAGGAGATCGGAGCGGCTCGTACGTGTCTGACGACGACGACAGCGGCACCGCGCGACCCGCGAATCTGGGCCGATGCGGCAGTTACGAGCTCCTCGTCGAGCTCGCGTCCGGAGGCATGGCCACCGTCTATCTCGCGCGCAAGGCCCGGACGCGGGACGCGCCGCTCATCGCCGTGAAGCGCCCGCACCGTCACCTCGCGTCGGACAAGGGCTTCCTCTCGATGCTCGTCGACGAGGCCCGCCTCGCCTCGTCGATCCAGCACGACAACGTGGTCAAGGTCCGCGAGATGGGGTTCGACAGCGGCGAGCCCTTCATCGTCATGGACTACGTGGAGGGCGGGTCGCTCGCCGACGTCCGGAAGGAGCTCTCGGCCGTGGGTCGCGCCATCGACCCGCGCTTCGCGCTGCGCATCGCGCTCGATGCGCTCGCCGGCCTCCAGGCCGCGCACGTCCTCCACGACGACAAGGGCAAGCCGCTCGGCATCGTCCATCGCGACGTGTCCCCGCACAACGTGCTCGTCGGCTGCGACGGCAGCGCGCGTCTCACCGACTTCGGGATCGCCAAGGCCGCCGATCGCGTGCAGACTACACGCACCCACGAGGTCAAGGGCAAGCTCGCCTACCTCGCGCCAGAGCGCATCGACAAACGGCGCCTGTGCACCGTCCAGAGCGACGTCTTCTCGATGGCGGTCGTGCTCTGGGAGTGCATCGCCGGCCGTCGTCTCTTCCGCGGTGACGAGGCGATCGAGACGCTCCAGGAGGTGGTGTCCGCCCCCATTCCGTCGCTGCGCCGCATCGGGGCGCCGATCCCGCAGTCGCTCGACGACACCATCCTGCGCGGCCTCTCCCGCGATCTCGATACGCGCTACAAGACCGCCGCCGAGTTCGCCGATGCGCTCCAGCACGCGGCCGGCGGACGGCCCAACATCGCGACACCCGCCGAGGTGGCTTGCCTCGTCGAGGCGCTGTTCGGCGAGCGGCTGCGCGTTCGTCACGCGAGCATCCGCGATGCGCTCGACGACGGGAGTGACGTCGCGCACGTCCTCGAGGTGTCCGGCCTCAATCGCAGGCCCGAGCCCACCGAGGAGATGCGCGCGCGAGAGAGGCGCGCCATCGAGAACATCGCGCCGCCTGCGCCGAGCGCGCGCTACACCTTCGGCAATGCGTCGGAGGGCATGCTCCAGCGACGCCTCGCGTCGCCGCGCGTCCGCATGGCGGCGCTCGGAGCCGTTGGCCTGCTCGGGGTCGCCGTCCTCGTCGGCGTGCTCGCGCGGAAGGACAAGACCGACGGCGCTCGCGGGGAGCCGTCCCCACTCTCCGAGCCCACCATGCGCCGCGTGGTCGTGCCGCTGCCGTTCGCGGCGTCGCGCGTGTCCTTCGACGAGCAGACTCGCGAGCTGATGCCGCCGGCCGACGTCGCGGCCTTCGAGATCCCGCGTGAGAGCGGCGCTCGTCATCTCGTCACCGCGCTCGCCGCCGACGGCTCGAAGGCGGAGGCGTACGTACGCGAGTCCGAGGGCGTCGCACGACCCGAGGGGCCCGGCTTCACCATCGAGGCGCTCGAGACCTTCGGCGAGGAGACCGCCCAGGGCCGGGCGACCGCGAGCGGCAACCTCATCGAGCTGCCGCCCACGCCGAACGGGGTGAAGCGCGTCGTGAAGGCGCGGCCGGGCCCGGTCCGTCCGGCGAAGCCGCTGCCCGCGCCCACCACGCCAGCTTCGGCCCTTCCCGCGCCGAAGCCGATCGGCACCGTCAAGGACGGCTTCACCAAGCTCCGATGACGACCATGCTCCGCATTCGACGCTCCTTCATCGCCGGCACTGCCGCGCTCACTGCAGCGTTCCTTGCGATCCCTGCATCATGCAGCGATGCGCCCACCGCCGAGACGTGCAGCGACATTCCCGCCGGCGGTTGCCCGCTCTCGTACGGCGTCGCGTGTCAGGATCCCGCGTGCGCCGCCGTCTACGCGTGTCGGCCCAACAAGGTCTGGGAGCTCGATCATGCCTGTCCTCCTCACGAGGGAGGCGCTCCGGCGGAGGCGTCGACGGGAGAAGCAGGCGCGGATGCAGCTCAGGAAGCCTCGCGTCCCTTCGACGCGAGCATCGACGCGCCGCCCGGCGCGAGCGGCGGTCCCGGTTGCGATGTGCTGCAGGCCCCCGATTGCACGCTCGG
>JAYTZB010000148.1:0-6616 GCA_043742085.1 Polyangiaceae bacterium | reverse complement strand
GCGCATACGTTCACGCGCCTCACGAACGTGGGGGCCGGCCCTGCGCGCGAGCTGCACACGGTCGCGTACGACGCGAAGGGCGATCAGCTCATCGTCTTCGGCGGCATCTCGACCAAGCCGACGCAGGCTGCGCTCGCCGACACGTGGTCGGTGAAGTTCGCCGGCGACACGGCGACCTGGACCGCGCTGAAGACGGCGAAGTCTCCCAGCCGGCGCTACGGCTCGTTCACCGCGTTCGACGAGGCGTCGCGACGGCTGATCGTGTGGAGCGGCGCGCAGTTCCCCGTGGACAACTCCGACCCGGTCAATGCTGCGCAGGACGCGTGGGCGCTCGACCTCTCCGCCGATTCACCGACCTGGACGAAGCTCGCGCCGACCGGCGATGCGCCGCCGGGTCGTCGCAACGGCTGCAGCATGCCCGATCCCGCCGGCCGCCGGCTCTTCGTCTACGGCGGGACGAGCGACGCGAAGACCACGCAGGCCGGTCTCTACGTGCTCGATCTCGAGCCTGGCCACGAGGCGTGGACCAAGCTCAATCTCGCGAGCCCGCCCCCGCTCCGGTCGAGCGGCTTCGGGTTCGCCACGCCGGAAGGCGACGTGACCTGCGCCTTCGGAAACGGCGACAAGCTCTACGACGACGTGACGTTCCTCGGCTACGCGGGAGGCGCACCTCCGGCGCCGGCCGCTCTCCCGTAGGGGATGGCGGCGCGGCGGGGATTGAGGAGGTGCTCCGCGATGGCGCGCGCGTGACGGAGCGTCACGCGCGTGTGGGGATCACTCGGTGCCGGCGCAGCGCCCGACGTACGTGAAGACGCCGCGCTCGGTGGTGATGAAGAGCGTCTTGCTCTGCGGTCCGCCGAACGCCACGCCCGTGGGGCGCTGGGTCGCGAACGGGATCTGACCCCACTTCTGTCCGTTCGGCTTGAAGACCTCGACGCGTCCGGCCTCGGTGGCGGACGCCGCGTCGGCTTCCGCCACGTAGAGGTTACCGACGGCGTCGACCGCGATGCCGTCGGGTCGATCGGTGAGAGCGGCGGAAGCCACGACGGTCGTGGGCGTGGCGGTCACCGCGCCCGTCGCCGGGTTGACGGGGTACGAATCGATCCGCTTCACGTTGGTGAACGAGACGTAGAGCAGCGTTCCGTCCGGGGAGAGCGCGATGCCGTTGGGCTCTTCGCCGGTGAACATCGCGAAGCGCGTGGCGCCGCCGCCGTCGTTGAGCGTCGCGAAGATGCCCTTGGGATCCGTGCCGCTGACCTGGTACCGCGGGTCGGTGTAGTAGACCGCGCCGTTCTTGCCGACGACGAGATCGTTGGGCGAGAGGGCGGTCGCGGGGACCGGGATGTTGGGACCGGCGCCGCCGTCCGGGGCGGTCTGGAGGATGACGGAAGTGCCGCCGCCGTTCTTCGCCGTCGCGACGGTCAGGACCATGCCGTTGCGAACCGCGTTGCCGAGCGGCGCGACGTTGGTGCCGAGGCCGATGGTGCGGAAGTCGGCGAGCCCGCCGCCGTCAGCGGCGACGCGGTGAACGATCTCGGCGTTGTTGTTGAACTCGGAGAAGACGAGGAAGCCGCCGGTGCCTGCACCGCCGCCGCTCACCCACTGCGGTCCGTCGTAGAACGTGCCGGTGAAGCTGGTCGGGACGATCTGCGTCACGCCGGCCTCGATGTTCGCGCCGCCGTCGGGGGTTCCGCCGTCGGCGAAGAGCGGATTGCCGATGCATGCGTTCGGCACCGCGCCGTCGCTCGCGTCCGCGGCGTCGGGCGTGCTGCTGTCCATGTCGGGGGGGATGCTGCTGTCCGTACCGGGGGTGCTGCTGTCGATCCCGGGACCGGCTTCGTTGCCACCACCACCGCCTGCATCATCCGTCGTGCCGCCGCCTCCTGCCGGATCGCTCGAGCAGGCGTACGCGTAGAACGCGAGGGGCAGCGCAACCAGGACCAAGCCAAGACGTCGACGAGTGCTCATGAAAAAACCTCCTAAGACCGAAGTCACAACACTAACACGTGGCGAGCATACCGGTCGCCAGGGCGTCCATGAGAACGGCGAACGAACGCTCGTCGAAGCCCGCCCCGCTCCGCAACCAGTCGACGTGACGGGTGTCCGCGACCGGATCGGGCGCTACGCCCCCGGCGGCCGCGGCCTCGTCCAACTCGACCTCGATCGGCGCGGCCGGCGACGAGGCGCGACGGCCTGCCGCGGCAGCCTTTTCCTTCGATGCAAATAGCGACGACCAGAACGACCGCGGCGTGACCACGCCGGGGAAGTGGCCGAGCACGTCGAGGTGATCCGCGTAGCCCGCCCACGCCACGCGACCCCACACTTGCGACAGCACGGGCACCACGCCGTCGTTGGCGCGAGCGCCCGGCAGCTTCCCGAAGGCGCGAACGAGAATCGCGTCGACGACGTCGCCGTTCTCCGGCGCAGCGCAGGGATAGCGGTCGTCGTAGCGCGCGGTGATGCCGTACATCGTCGTGAAGATCGCCGACGAGATCGCGCGCCATGGGCCGCCGAGCGATCGCGCGATACCGCCCGGCGTCGGAGGGGGCGCTTGCGCGCACGTGCACTGGTACGCGACGCCCGGACGATCCTCGACGCCGGCCTGGAAGAGGTCCATGGCCTCGGGCGTGAGCTGGATCATCGCGCCTTGATCGCGGCGGATCGCGTCGAGGTAGCCGCGCACCTCGTGGCTCGTGGCGGGCTCGAGCGCGCGCAGGAGCGCGTCGGTCGTGCGATCGAGGAGACGGAGCTCGACGCCGAGCGTCCGATCGATGCGGCCGATGGCGACGACGAGCGCGCTGGCGGCGGCGAGCGGCGGCGCGCCGAGCGACAGCCCGATGAACGTGAGCGCGCTGACGGCATAGAGCATCCGCTGGCCGCTCACGGTCGCGAAGAAGCTCGCCAGCGGCGTGCCGTAGTGCGGCGTGCTCATGGTGGTGACGCTACGCAGCCGCGAGAGCCACGCGAGGTTCTCCTTCGCGGTAGGCAGCCGCGCCGACGGCGATGACACGAGCCGCGCATCGAGACCCCCCGTCGAGTGGCCGAGGAGATGGATGGTGCCCTCGCCGTCGTCGGCGGTCTTCGCGACGAGCTCCGCGAGGCGAACGGCGCGCCTTCGGATCGAGGCGGTCGGCGACACGTCGACGACGTGCGCCTCGAGCGGCTTGCCCGCATCGGCGAAGCGCTTCACGAGCGCGCGCTCCACGTGCGCGAAGTAATCGTACGTCGCGAGGCGACCGAAACCGAACATGCCCGGCGACAGATAGAGGCGATTCACTGGAGAAGAGAGAATCAGACTCCGGCCGCCTGACGACGGAATTCGGAATCCGGGCGCGATTCGGCTAGATCAGCGCGCATGCCGCACCGGCTGGGGCCGTTCGAGAAGGAGCTCGCGAGCGCGACCACGCTGCCGGCCTTCGCCTATACCGACGCCGCCATCCTCGCTGCGGAGCAGGAGCGGATCTTCCGGCGCTGCTGGGAGCCGATCGGCAACGCGGCCGACGTGGCCGCGCCGGGCAGCTTCCTCACCGCGGAGGTGGGGGGCGCGCCGATCGTCGTCACGCGCGATGCGGGCGGCGTGCTGCACGGCTTCTTCAACGTCTGCCGGCATCGCGCCGGACCGGTCGCGGTCGGCAAGGGCGCACGCAAGTCGCTCACGTGCCGCTACCACGGCTGGACCTACGCGCTCGACGGAAGGCTCGTGACGACGCCCGAGCTGGGCGAGGTGAAGGACTTCGATCGCGCCTGTCACGGCCTCCGGCCGGTCCGCGTGGAGACCTGGGGACCGCTCGTGTTCGCGTGCCTCGACGACGCCGCACCTCCTCTACTCTCCACGCTGGGCGCGATCCCGCAGGAGACCGCCGCGCACGAGCTCGGCGCGATGAAGCCGGTGGCGCGACGCGAATACGAGATCGGCTGCAACTGGAAGGTCTACGTCGACAACTTCCTCGAGGGCTATCACCTGCCCACGGTGCATCCCGGGCTCTTCAAGGAGCTCGACTACGGCAGGTATCGCGTCGAGACGTTCGACGGCTACTCGTCGCAGATCGCGCCGCTTCGGCCGGTCGCCGCCGATGCCAGCGCGGGTCGTTACTACACGCCGGACGACGCCGATGCCGCGGCCCTCTACTACTGGGTGTTCCCCGCGTGGATGCTCAACATCTACCCCGACAACATGTCCTTGAACGTCGTGCTCCCGCGGGGGCCTGACCGCTGCGTGACCGTGTTCGAGTGGTTCCGCAGGGACCCGAGCGCGCCCGGGACCGACGCGGCCGTGGCGAGGACTGTTGCGTTCAGCCACGGTATCCAGCTCGAGGACATCGGGATCTGCGAGGCGGTGCAGAAGGGCCTCGCGTCCGGCGCCTACGAGCGCGGCAGGTTCTCCGCGCTCCGCGAGAACGGCGTTCATCACTTCCAGTCGCTCGTCCACGCGGCGCTCACGCGCTGACCGCGACGGCTTCGTAGCGTCGAAGCGTCGTCTGCACGCGACACTGGTCGCCCGTTGCGCTTCAGCTCCCCGGAGGGCGTCTCGAAGGGCTCACGTTCAGTGCACAGTGCGGCATGCCGCCACGTAGCTTAACCATGAGCCGGCACCTCAGCTTTCGACGCAGAACCGGCCGTGATCGCGACGGAAATTCCAATCGCGTCGTGGAGTTGATTGCGGTCGAGGTCCTACCTAAATGAGCGCCGATGATCGATTGGGGTTGGCTGGCCCCCCTGGTGCAAAGTATCCCCTGGTAACGCGAAGCCCAGTACGCAGCTGTCGTACTTGAAACGCCCATCCCGTACGGAGCCATTCCGGCGGGGTTTTTCTGAGATGCGCGCCGGAGGTGAGAAGTGAACAAGCACCCGTACCCGGCTTACCTTATTGCAGCGTTCGTTGGATTCTCGGCCGTCTCGCTCGCAGGAGCCGCCGGTTGCGCCCGTGGCCTCTACAACACGTCGGCGCTTCACGGCCAGAGCCTCTTCCTCGATTTCGGGGGAACGACCACGCTCACGTCGGCCGCAGGCCGCGTCGAGGCGCAGGCGCACCTCGAGGCGGCTCAGCCCGTCCTCGCCTCGGGAGCTCTTCCGGGTGTGGCCCGCCTCAACTTTGCGTCGACCGCGGACATCCCCGTCGACCAGCTCCTTGCGGCGGGTGATCGCCCGCTCGCCATGAACGGTCTCTGCCCGCCCGACATGGCGAGCATCGACGACAAGTTCTGCGTCGACAAGTACGAGGCCTCGCTGGTCGAGCTCATGTCCGACGGCAGCGAGCGCGCGTGGCCCTATTACCAGGCGACTGATTCTCTGGGCTCGGGCGCGTCTCACGGTGCGCTCCGCGCCGTGAGCGAGAAGGGCGTCTTTCCGCAGGGCTACATCAGCGAGAAGCAAGCCATCGAGGCGTGCGGCCGCTCCGGCAAGCGCCTCTGCAAGTCCGCCGAGTGGAAGACCGCGTGCAAGGGCCCCGACGCCAACGGCGGACCGAAGAAGTTCGGTTACGCCAACGAGCGCACGCCCGGCACCTGCAACGACAACGGCAAGAGCCCGGTCGGTACGTTCTTCCCCGCGGCCGTCGCCGAGGGCAAGGCGTGGACCTGGGACAAGATGAACGACGAGCGCCTCAACCAGATGGCCGGCGGCCTCGCCGAGACCGGCTCGCACGAGGGCTGCACCAACGGCTACGGCGTCTACGACATGGTCGGGAACCTCCACGAATGGGTCCTCGACTCGGCGGGCACGTTCCAGGGCGGCTACTACCTCGACGTCACGCAGAACGGCGACGGCTGCGGCTACCGAACCGACGCGCACGAGGCCTGGTACCACGACTACTCGACGGGCTTCCGCTGCTGCGCTGATCCGGCCCAGTAGCCTCCGTCTCGGGCCGAGCCCGATTCTCGGCCATTGCGCTCCGCAATCTCGACGACGAGATCGCCCTCTGGCATAAGAGGACGCGATGCGTCCCGTGTTGTTGGGCTGCTCGTTCCTCTTCCCGGTGACCGCCGTGCTGGTCGCGGCGTGCTCGCGCGGTCCGACGCCGACCGCCGCGCCGGTGCTCCTGTCCGCGCCGCTCGAGACCGGCTCCGCGAAGCTGCACCTCGCGACGGCGCTCGGCGACACGGCGGACGCCGGAGCCGCCGAGGGGGTCCCCACGACGCCGCTCGCGTCCCTCGCCGGCAAGACCATCCTCCACGTCGGCGACTCGATGGTCGGCGGCAACCAGGGGCTCACGCGCGCGCTCGAGCAGCGCTTCACCGCCGAGGGCGCGAAGCTCATTCGTGACTACAAGGTCAGCGAGTCGATCGTCAGCTACGACCACTCGCCGAAGCTGAAGTCGCTCGTCGAGAAGAACCGTCCCGACATCGTGATCATCACGCTCGGCACGAACGACGTGTTCGTTCCCTACCCGGCGTCGATGGCCGGCAACATCCGCAACATCGTCAAGCGCGTCGGCACGACCGAGTGTTACTGGATGGGCCCGCCGACCTGGAAGCCGGACACCGGGATCGTCCAGGTGCTCAAGGACAACGTCACCCCCTGCAAGTTCTTCGACTCGAGCAACCTCAAGCTGCAGCGGAGCGGGGATGGGATCCACCCGACCGACCGCGGCGGTGCCGATTGGGCAACCAGCTTCTGG
>JAYTZB010000147.1:0-1575 GCA_043742085.1 Polyangiaceae bacterium | reverse complement strand
GCGTGTCCGCGAACGTGAGCTGCTCGCCCTTCGCGGGAAGCGGCATGCGCACCTTCCGCGGTCGCGGGTCGCCCGGACGCGGTCGGCCGCGACGCGTGCGTCGCATCTTGACGATCGCGGGGTCGGCCCCCCAGATGTGCTGGCGGACGTTCATATTTGGTAGGGGCAATACTAGTTTCGATGGCGGAAAACGCAAAGGGCGGCCCGCAAAGAAAGTGACGCGAGCGCGGAAGTTGCTGAGACCGCCGTGTGCCAGCGGCGCGGGGGGCGCGGCCACAGGCTGTGCGCGGCCCTCACCGGCGTTGGGTCGGGTCGAGCCCGCGCGCCGCCTCACCGGCGTCGAGTCGGGTCGAGCCCGCGCGCCGCGCCGCTCGACCGCCGGTCGCTCGAGCGCGGCCTGCGAGCGCGCACCGTCTGCCGCATGGCTGCCGCCGGCCTTGCCCGCTTCCGCCTCCGCCTCCGCGTCCGCGTCCGAGTCCGCGTCCGCGTCCGCGTCATCGCGCTGGCGGCGGATCGATCCTCCTCTCGACGTGTCCGTCGACGAACGCCCTCACCAGGGTCGCGCTGAGCGCCAGCATTCCGATGCCTCCCGCTGTGGCGAGGACCTCCACCGCTGGGCGGTCGCTCGTGACGCCGCCGACCACGAAGACCGTGCCGAGGGCGCCCGTGAGCGTTGCGCCGAGGAGGACGAACGGTGAGCCGGTCTCCCTCGCGCCGCTGCGCGCGCGGATCTCGGTCACGTTCGACAACGGCGTGACGCGCCAGCCGGACCACGCGCCCGCACGGCAACCACGGCGCGTGGGGAAGCCGCAGTAGTGGTACGGCAACGCGATCAACGCGCCTCGCTCGACATCGCTCGGCGACGGACGCACCAGCCCGAGCGCGTCGGGGTCCTCGTTCGCGACCACGTGCATGACGCCGTCCGACCCGACGAGGTACGCATCACGCTTGCAAGCCGCACAGCGCAGACGAAGAGCGCCGTCCGCTTCGCGGAACATCACCAGCGCCCACGGATCACCGCCGTTCAGGCCCGCCGCCACCACGGGCGCTCCGTCGGCGACCGCCGCCGGCGTCGGCACATCGGCAAGACGCACTCCGCGCGGATCCTTCACCGTCACCGTGTACTCGTGCGGCCCCGCACACCCCATGAGGCCGAGCCCCAGCCCGAGCCCGAGCCCGAGCCCGAGCCGGACGCAGACGAGGGCACGACGCATCCTCCAGCATGACGCGCGCACCGGCGTCGCGCATGACAGGGGGATTAATTGGCGTTCACCCGCGAGCCAAGTAGATCCGCGCGATGGCTCTCGCGCGCAACGGCGCCGATGCCGGCACGAAGCCCTACCCGTGAGATTCACGCTCACGAGCTCGCGCGCTCACGAGGCTCGCGCTCAGTGCCTCGCGCTCAGTGCCTCGCGCTCACTTCCCGGCGGTCACGCCGCCGCTCTGCACCTTCGTGAGCTTCACGCCGCCTGCGGTGGTCGCTGCGCGGACCTTCGCCGCGGCGGCCGAGCCGCTCGCGGGGCGAGCTGCGCCGCCGCGTGACGGAGGCTTCGCGATGGCGGACGCGCCCGTCGT
>JAYTZB010000146.1:0-8119 GCA_043742085.1 Polyangiaceae bacterium | reverse complement strand
ATGGTCCACGAGCAGGCCATCTACCAGCACGACGGCGAGTGCTGGCAGGTCGAGAAGTTCGACTACGAGAACCACAAGGCGTTCGTCCGCAAGGTGAAGCCCGACTACTGGACCGACGCGATGACCTACACCACGGTCAGCGTCCTCGAGGAGTTCGGAACAGGACCTGCAGCAGTGATCGATCCGCCGCACCCCGAGCCGTGGCCCACGGGCTGGGGCGAGGTGTCGGTCGTCGACAAGGTGGTCGGCTACAAGAAGATAAAGTTCTACACCCACGAGAACGCGGGCTACGGGGACGTGCGTCTGCCGGAGATGCAGATGCACACCACCTCGTTCTGGCTGACCGTGCCGGAGAGCGTCTGCACGCAGATCCCGCAAGGTCGTGCCGCCGCCATCGACGGCCTGCGTGGCGCCGGAATCGCGCTCGAGACCGTCGCGACGCTCGCGCTCATGTGCGATCCGCGTGATCTCGGATGCACGCTCGGCGACACCGCGCTCGACGAGGCCAAGGAGAACGGCGGCGAGACCTCTCCAGATGTGCCGCCGGTCGTACCGCGCAAGATCCGCGGCGGGCCTGCGCCCGGCTACAGCCCGACGCTCTTCATCTACGAGCACACGCCCGGAGGCATCGGCCTCGCCGAGCGCATCTTCGAACAGCGCGAGGTGCTCATCGCTCGCGCGCTGCGCCTCGTCGAAGGCTGCCCCTGCGACTTCGGTTGCCCCGCCTGCGTCGGGCCGAACGCCGGTCTCGACATTTCTCCCATCCCCCCCGCCGCGCTGCAGATGCTCTCCGAGGCCGCACCGGAGAGCGGGGTGAGCCTCGCCGCCCTCGCGCCGACACGCGGCGATGGCGCCGACGCGCGCAAGAAAGCGCGACCGGCGACTGGCCGTAAGGCGATTGCCATCGACATCCTCCGGCGTGCCGCGCGCGGCGGCTGACGCACTCACGAAGACCGCTGCGGTGGCGCCGGGCGGCGCCCCCGCGTAACCTCGATGGGTGTCGCGTCTCGCCCTGGCCGTCCGATTCGGTGTGCTCGCCATGCTGGTCGCGAGCGCGTGTCTCCCGGGCTCGGGTCCTGCGCTCTCCGACGGTGACGACGCAGGCACCGGCACCGGCACCGACCTCTCGGGCGACGCCGGCCTCCAGCGCAGCGACGTCGATCTCGGCGATCCCTTCGCGCTCTACGGCCTGACGCCTTCGCACGGCCCCTACGGTGGTGGCACCACGGCGCGGCTCGCGGGGCGCGGCTTCACGCCGAAGCTGCGCGTCTTCCTCGGCGAAAAGGAGGTGCCCACCGTCGCGGGTGATCCGACGCGCGCCGTCGTCGTCACGCCGGCGAATACTCCGGGCTGGGTCGACGTGAAGATCCGCGACGACGCTACCGCGCAGGAGCGCGTCCTCCCGAAGGGCTTCTTCTACGACTCGTTCGTGGTGGTGCCCGACAGCGGCGCGACGAGCGGCGGAACGCGCATCCGCCTCACCAACGCCGGCGCTCCCTGGAAGACCCCGCTGACGATCACCATCGGCGGAGCCGCGTGCCTCACGCCGACCAGCGACGGCGGCAAGACCGCCGAGTGCGTCACCCCTCCCGGATCGCCGGGCTCGAAGGACGTGACCGTCATCGAGTCCGACGGCACCATGACGCAGGCGCGCGATGCGTTCAGCTACAGCGACTCGCCCGACGGCTATCGCGGCGGCCTCTCCGGCGGCGCGTTCGCGGGTCGCATGCGCGTGCTCGCGTTCGACTCGGCGACCGGCATGCCCATCCCCGGGGCCTACGTCGTCGCGGGAGGCTCGCTCGCGACCGGCGTGGTGCAGCAGACCGCGTCCACCGGCGTGACCGAGTTCAACGGCCTTCCCGGAACGAAGGCCACCATCACCGTGGCGGCGAAGTGTCATCAGCCCGTGACGTACGTCGACGTGCCGGTCGACACCGTCACCATCTACATGCCGTTCGTCTTCGACGTGGCCTGCGCGAGCCTCAACGGCGATCCGCCATCGACCGGCGGCAACGGCGGAAAGTTCGGCGGCGTCGTCGAGGGACAGCTCGTCTTTCCGGGCGGCGCGGAGTTCCAGCGGACGGGATGGAGCACGGTGCCGGGGCCGACCAAGCCCACCGAGCGGCGCGCCGCGTACGTGTTCGAGGCCGCGTCGTCGTCGAACGAAGGCTTCCAGCTTCCGCCCGCGAGCGCGGCCATCACGCCCGATACGACCGGGACGAACGGCTACAAGTTCGGGCTCGTCGTGTTCCCCGGGAACGTGTCGATCTACGTCCTCGCCGGCCTCGAAGACCGGAGCGAGGACCCGCCGCGCTTCGTGCCGTATGCGATGGGCGTCGCGCGCGGGATCTCGGTGCCCGCGCAGACGCGCGTAACCGGCGTCGACGTGAGCATGGACATCCTCTTCGATCACCAGGTGACGGTCGCGCCGCAGCCGCCCGTCCCCACGAATCGCGGTCCGGATCGCTTTGCAGCGACGCTGGCGATGACGTTCGGCGCGCAGGGCTTCGTGATCCTTCCGCGCGGCGTGCAGGTCGTCCCCTACCCCGCCCCCGCGCAGATGCCGTTCATCGGCGTGCCCTCGCTCGATCACGGTATCGCCGGCGAGCAGTATGTCCTCGGCGGCGTCGCTGCGACCGGCGCGAGCCTGCAGCGCCCCGCGAGCGTGGTGTCGCTGATCCGCACCACGAACGCGAACGATCCCGTATCGCTCGGCGGATTTCTGGGCATCCCGATCCTCGGTGAGCCGGCGAGCGGCTCGTGGAGCGGCACGCACGTGCAGTTCTCCGTCATGTCTTCTGGCATGACCACCGGCGCGAACCTCGAGGTCATCCAGATCGCGTCCGGCAACGGCCTCGTCACCTGGACCATCGCCGCGCCGGGCGGCGTGACGTCGTTCGACGTCCCCGACCTCCATGCGCTGCCCGGCCCCGACAGCCTCGGCCTCGTCAGCGGACCGATCGAGACCACCATTCGCGTCGGCCGCATCGACGGCTTCTCCTACGGCACCATGCGTCAGGGACAGCTGACGCCGGGCTCGTGGAATGCGGCCGCGTTCGACGCGTTGGTCGGCGTGTACTGATGCGTGGCATCCGGTCGATCGCGCTCGGCGCGATGGTGGTCACAGCCGCTTCGTGCCACTTCGATCCGGCCTATCGCGACGTCCCTGATCCGGGCGCGGTGCCGTGCAGCGAAGGCGTCGTCGAGTGCGGCGGCAACACGCTCTCGCGGTGCGTCGGCGGTGTCCGCCTGACGCTCGATGACTGCGGCGCGCGCGGCATGGCCTGCGCTCCCGGTCTCCTCCGCTGCACGCCGTGCCTGCCGAGCGCTGCGCTCTGCGAGGGCTTCGACGTGCTGCGTTGCAGCGATGACGGACAGACCAAGACCAAGGTCGAGACGTGCGACTCGAACAAGGGAGTCGCGTGCCGGCAGGGCGTCTGCAAGAACCTGTGCGACGAAGCGGCGATCCAGCACTCCAACGTGGGCTGCGAGTACTGGGCGGTCGATCTCGACAACGCCGTGACGTCCCAGGGCAACGCCGCGGCCCAGCAATATGCGGTCGTCGTGTCGAACGCCGAGCCTGATCTCGTGGCCAACGTGATCGTCGAGGAGGACACGGCTCCGGTCGGTGCGCCGCAGCTCGCGCGAACCGTGTCGACGGCGCGCGTGGGTCCCCGCAGCCTCGAGGTGTTCAAGCTGGGACCGAAGGAGGTCGACGGATCGGCGCCCGGGACCTTCAACACCGGCACGCATACCGCGCTGTCACGCGGCGCGTATCGCGTGCGTTCGGACGTGCCGATCGTCGCGTACCAGTTCAACCCGCTCGAGAACGTGAGCGTGTTCTCGAACGACGCCTCTCTCCTCTTTCCTACCGCGGCGCTCGGCGGCGGAGGTGGCCGGTCGTACGTGATCGCGTCCTGGCCGCAGACCATCGCGACCAGCGAGAATCCCGATCAGAACTTCGGCACCGATCTGCGGGCGTTCCTCACCATCGTCGGGACGCAGCCGGACACGCACGTGCACGTGAAGACGACGGCGCGCATCGTGGGCGGCGGCCCGATCCCGGGCGGCGTCGTCGCCGGCAGCGAGCTCGACGCGGTGCTGCAGCCGTTCGAGGTCCTCAACCTGGAGACGGGTGACTTCAACGCCGACTTCACCGGTTCGCTGGTCGACTCCTCGGGCCCCGTCGCGGTCTTCGTGGGCAGCGAAGCGAGCGACGCGCCCTTCTATTCGACGATCGCGAGCCGGTCGTGCTGCGCCGATCATCTCGAGCAGCAGGCGCTCCCCATCCGCGCTGCCGGCAAGCGCTACGTCGTCGGACGCGTCCCGAACCGCTCGCAGGCCATCATGGTCGCCGGCGCGGCCATCTCGCTGTTCGACGAGCCGGAGTTCTATCGCGTGGTGGCGACGCGCACGGGCATGACGAAGATCACGACCACGCTGCCTCCGCCGTTCGATGCCATCGCCCTCGACGGCGAAGGCAAGAGCGTCACCATCGTCGCCCATCAGGACTTCGTGATGACCTCGACGCAGCCGGTGCTGGTCGCGGACGTGCAGGCGAGCCAGGAGGCGGCGGGCGTGGTGCGCGGGCTGCCGGGCGGCGATCCGAGCCTCACGTTCGTGCCTGCCGTCGAGCAGTGGCGAAGCGAGTACGTCCTCTTGACGCCCGACAAGTACGCGTTCGACTTTCTCGTGGTGACGGCGCCGTTCGGCGCGCAGGTCTTCATCGACGGGCTGCTGGTCGACGGCAAGGTGTGCGAGGTCGCCCCTGCCGACGGCCTCACCGCGAAGATGCGGAAGGCGCCGAACCCGGCGTTCGTGGTCTACCGGTGCCAGCTGTCGTTCCCGGCCATCGACCCGAACCAGCCGTCGCCGAAGAACGTTCTCCCGGGCCGCCAGAACGACGGCGTGCATCGCGTGCAGTCGGACTTCCCGGTCGGCGTCCTCGTGTACGGCTTCGACGCCTTCGTCTCCTACGCCTACGCCGCCGGCACCGACCTAAAAGACATCAACCCCAACTGACCCGCAGCGACGAAGGGGGATCAGAGACCGCGGAGGCACGAAGAAACGGCACGAGAGGGAGGGCAGATTTGGCTGCCGATCTCGGTCCCGCGGTTGATTGTGGCAACACCACGAACGAGTCTTCGATTCCATGAGACGTCGCGTGTCTCGGACCAATAAATCTCCGTGGTCGCCTCCGTCGCTCCGTGACTCCGCGGTCTCTGGGGACGTCAGTTGCGCGGCGGGTATTTCATCGCGGTGAGGGGCCACTCGGTCAGCAGTGGGAGGCGGGCGGTGGGGCCGGATTGACGGATGGCGCGGCCGCATTCGTCGACGGTCAGGCGGCGCGGGCCGAACGGGGACGAGTCCGAAGCGTCCGAGTCCATGAGCAGCGTCGGCGTGTCGATGCCGTAGTCGTCCGGATGACCCGGCTCGTCCAGGATGACGTGACCGAGCTCGTGCGCGAGCGTGAGGCTCGTACGGCGCGCGCGCACGCCGGCGCGGTCGATGATGACCACGTTGCGCATGCTCGACCCATCGCTCGCGATGAACGACTCGCCGATGCGCCCGCCGCCCGCGAAGAACGGGATCACCACGAGCTCGATGGTGCGCGGATCACCGTCGTCGACCGCCTTGACGAGCGCGCGCTCCTCGAGTGTGCCGGCCACGGAATCGGTGTCGCCGAAGTGCTGCAGGCCGTCGGTCAGATCGACAGCGCCCACGTTCACGCTGAGCGTGCGGTCCGACGACGAGAGCAGCTCCACCGTCGATAGCTGACCGTCCGCGCGCTTCATCGCGACATCGACGCTCGGCGCCGCGCCCGGTCCGATGCGCGCGTTCTCGGAGATGATGGCGGTGACGCCCGTGCGCTGCGCGCTGCGCTGCAGCTCGAGGGCGACCTGCCTCGTCGACCAGCCCTTCTTGGTCATGATGGTCACGGGGCGGCCGTCGACCTTGAAGCGCAGCTCACCGCCGCTCGCGGGCATCCCGACGTCGTCGCCGATGGCCACGAGGTATGGCGGCGGCGGGCTCACCACCTTCACATCCATCTGCGAGACGGGGCCGAAGGTGATCCCGCACTGGCCCCACGTCGCCGATGCGAGCGCGAGCTCCTGGCGGAGCGCGGCGATGGCGCCCGCGTCCGTGCCGCCGACCGCGGGCGTGCCGCCGGCCGTGAAGCGCATGACGACGGGGTGGATGGTGAGCCGATGACGTCCGATGGGACCGACCGCCGACGCGCGCGGGCCGCCCACACGGATCGCCTGCAGCTTCTTTCCCACGCTGTCGCGCACGACGAGAGCTCCGCCCACCTCCGCGCGCAGCGAGCGCGTCGCGACCAGCGGATGCGAGCGATCGACGTCGTCCACCACCAGCCGCAGCGGCGCGCTCGCCGAGCACGTCGCGCCCGATGCGACGCCGGGATCGCACGCGACGGAGAGGAGCTTCACGTCGCGGATCAGGTCGAGCGTGGCGCCGTCGGCCGACAGCGAGTCGACGGTGAGCGCGCCCAGCGGGCTGCTGCCCTCCGGCGCAGTGGTGAGCACGCGGAGCGCGTCGGGATCATCGTAGGTGTGGTCGGCGTCGGCGAGATCGACACGCGCCGGAGGCATGCGCTCGATCGATGCGCGCGCACGAGCGAGGTCGACGGGCTTCTTCGCGCCGTCGCGCATGCCCACGCCGTGCACGTCGATGGACAGCGTCCATTCTCGCTTTCCCGAACGCGCGACCACCGACACATGACCGACGGCGATGCCCTGGAGCTGCGCGCCTGCGGGAACGCGCTGTCCCCACGGGATCGGCTTGCCGCCGGCGATGATGCGCGCGCTCTCGTGACCCGAGTGCGGCGTGAGGATCGCGCCGGCGTAGCGTGCGTCGAGGGTCACGGCGTCGACACGCGCGTTCGGCGCCACCTGCTCGGCGTCGCCGTCCGGCTTGTCATCGGCGTCGTCGTCATCGCGGTCCGCGATGAGCACCACATGGTCGATGGGGCCGCTCGGGTCGAGCGCCGACGAGGTCCGGCGACCTCCGGCTCCCTCGATGGCACTGCCGACGGTCTTTGCTTCGCGCGTCGCCGGGTTGGCCTGGGCTGCCGCCGGCGCATGCGTCAGAACGCAAGCACCACCAAGGAGGAGCGAGGCTCCCGCAACGACGAGTCGAAGACGCAACGATAGAAGCGTAGCACCCAGATTCAGAGTGCGCTTCGTACTGTCCTACAAGGTGCGCGCGAGCGACGCGCTCACTCCAGCCAGCCCCACTGGATCCAGCGGAACGGAGTCTCGGCGGCGACGACGAAGTTCGGATCGTTCTTGCCGATCGCGCCCGAGTGCGCGGCGCGCACGAGGGCGCCCCAGGCGACGCTCGAGATGGAGCGCGATGCGCCCAGCTCGTCGCTGAGCTCGCGCGCCTTGTTGCGCGCGCCTTCGTCACCGGTGTCCCAGAGGGCAGCGACCGCGAAGCCTCGCAACTCGTCGCGCTTCGCGTTCAGGGCGCAGTCGAGGATCGCTTCGCGCATGTCGGCGCGTGCATGGTCGCGCGCGAGGTAGGAAGCGGCGCGAACCGCGACCTCGTCCGTGAGGGGAACGCCCTTCACGAGGCCTTCGAGCATCGGCTTGCAGCTCATCGCGCGGGCGCGGGCCATGCGGAAGAGGAACGTGGTGTCGCGATCGGCGCTGGGTCGATCGGAGAGGCGCGCGACGAGCTCGACGGTCGGACGCGTCGACGGCGGCGCGACGGCCGCGAGCCCCGCACCCCCCGCGTAGTAACCGCCCTGCGAGACCGTGGAGCGCGTCTCGGAGAGCGCCCATGCGACGAGCGACCAGGCGGCGCGCGCGCTAGACGGTCCCACGAGCGACTTGGCAGTCGCCTCCTCGAGCGGCCCGAGGTCACCAGCCTTCGCGGCTACGTCCGCGAGCACGAGCCAGCGGCCGAGATGGCGCTCGGCGCCACGAAGCACACCGAGCGCCGGGCCGATGTGCACGGGGACCGGCGCGCTGCGCGCCAGCGGCACGAACAGCTCGACGCAGAGAGCGATGCGGTGGCTCTCCTTGATCATCGGTGCGATGGCGGACAGGTGCGCGCCGTTCGACTCCTTGCGACACACGCGTGCCGTCTCGGCACC
>JAYTZB010000145.1:0-2155 GCA_043742085.1 Polyangiaceae bacterium | reverse complement strand
GCGAAGCACAAGTACGCGCGCAACGTGAACGACATCTTCGGTGAGGCGGAAGTCGACGCGAAGACGAAGAAAGCCATTCTCGGCCCCGACGGCAAGCCGAAGATGAAGACCAAGGGTAAGTACCAGGCGAACGCCGCCGAGGCCGAGAAGTGGGACCTCGCGCTCGACGCGATGATCAAGAAGTATGAGTCGCTCGAGTGGGTGCCCACGGCGATCGCACGTCAGGGTGCGATCTACGACACGCTCCGCACCGGCCTCTACAACATGGTCTTGAAGAACGACGAGCTCTTCACGGCCAAGGAGAAGGCGTTCATCAAGTCGCTCCGCAACAGCGGTCGGCCCGAGCTCGAAGAGACCGCCGACAAGATCGAAGACGCGAAGACCGACTTCTGGCGCCAGAAGAAGCAGATCGAGCTCGATGGCGCCGACCAGGTCATGGTCAAGCGTTACGCGTCGGCCGTGGCCTACGCGCGCAAGTACAACATCCGCAACCCGCAGCTCTCTCGCGCGGTGAGCCGACTCGCGTACTACACGGACATCATCTCCGGCGGTGACGCCAAGATGGCCGAGTACGTCACGTCGACGCCGGACCCGACCAACAAGGGCCAGACCAAGCTGACGTACTCGGCTCGCCAGTACGTCCAGACACGTCCGGGCCTCTCGGCGCTTCCGCCTCCGCAGGGCAACGCGTCCGCTTTGCCTGCGGCACCTTGACAGGTTCCGGGGGGCTGCCGCCCCCCGAGCCCCCGAGACTCCAGTTGAGAACGTTGAACATGCGTCACTTCGGAACACAGTTCGCCAGCGTGGCGCTCCTCGCGGCCTGCATTGCGGGGTCCGCGATCGTCGCTCCGGCGTGCGGCGGTCCTGACAAGCCCGTCAACTACCCGGACGGCGGCGCCACGGGCAGCGCCGTCACCGACAACAAGGGCGCGCAGGTCGGAGTCATCGACTCGGCCGGCACGTCCGGGCTCGACGGCTCGGCCAAGAGCACCTACGACGCGGGCTGGCAGGCGTGGCTGCGCGGCGATCTCGCGACCGCGAAGTCGAAGTTCACCGAGGCGCAGAGCGCAGCGCCCAAGTCGCCGGCGCCCTCGTACTCGCTGGGCGTCGTCCTCGAGCACCTCGGCGATACGTCGGGCGCGCAGCAGGCCTACCGCGCTGCGTTCTCCAACGACCCAACGCACGAGCTCTCGATGTGCGCGTATGCGCTGTCGCTCGCGAACAACAAGAGCCCGGGCGAGGCCGACACCTTCCTCACCGACAAGCGCGCGAAGAACGACAAGTCACCGCGGCTCACCACGTGCGCCGCCGACGTGAAGTCGATCCAGAACGACCACGCCACCGCGCAGACGCTCGGTCAGGACGCGCTCCGCATGGATCCGAACTTCAAGGACGCGATGGTCACGCTCGCGCGCGATCACTATCGCGCGCGGAAGATGGACCTCGCGAAGTACGCGCTACAGGCTGTCCTCGAGGGCTTCGGCGATGCCACGCCGGCACGCGACAAGGAGAACGCGGAAGCGCACCTGCTCCGCGGGCTGATCATGCGCGAGTCGGGCTCGCGCATCGTGGCGCTCAAGGACTTCGAGGAGGCGACGAAGCGTCGTCCCGACCTCGTCGAGGCGCTCGTCAACCTCGGCTCGATGCGTCTCGAGGCCGGCAATGCTACCGACGCCGTCGGACCGCTCGAGCAGGCGACGAAGTTCGCGCCCAACAGCGCGCTCGCGCACCTGAACCTCGGCGACGCCTACCGGCTGCTCCAGCGCTACGCCGACGCGAAGAACGAGTTCGACAAGGCGCTGTCCCTCGACTCGAGCCTCGCGGCCGCGCACTACGACCTCGGCCTCATGTTCCTCACGGCGCAGAGCATTCCCGGCACGAGCGCCGACGCGCAAGTGTCGACCGCCATCAAGGAGCTCGAGACCTACAAGACGATGCGCGGCGCGAAGGCGCCGGCCGGCGTCAACGACGAGATCGACGATCTCCTGAACCGCGCCAAGGCGAAGCAGGCGGAGCTGAAAAACACCGTGGCCACGCCGGCCGGAGCCGCGGCTCCGGCGGGGGGCGCAGCAGGTGCGAAGCCCGCGGCCGCCGCACCGGCCGCGGCAGGGAAGCCCGATGGCGGCGGCATCGTCCGGGATATGCCATGATGAAG
>JAYTZB010000144.1:0-2779 GCA_043742085.1 Polyangiaceae bacterium | reverse complement strand
GTTCCTGCCGGCGCTGCTCGCGCTCGGGCTGCTCGCCCGCGCGCCCGCCGCGCACGCCGACACGCTGACGAGCGCCGAGTCCGAGCGGCTCGGCCGCGGCGAGACGGTGATCCGCGAGAACACGTGGGAGCCCGGCTATTCGGCCCGCTACATCGGCGGCGTCACGTACACCATCGTCGATGCTTCGGCGTCGGAGACCTCGGGGATCCTCGAGCAGGTCGCGACATTCCGCCATGTCCTGCCGCGCACGAAGCGCGTGAAGCTCGTGAGCGTGGAGCCCAACGGCGATCGGCTCGTGGAGCTCGTTCAGGGCAACGAGCTCGTGGAGGCCCAGTACACGCTTCGCGTGCGCCACTACCCCGGACGCCGTGAGGTGCGCTTCTGGCTCGAGACCACGCGCCCGCACGAGATCGACGACGCCTTCGGCTACTTCCGCGTGGAGCCTCTCATCGGATCGAGCGGCGAGCAGCGCGCGCTGCTCACGTACGCCATCCTCGTCGACATCGGCCCGGGCATCGTCCGCGACCTCTTCGAGGAGCGGGTTCGCGCCGCGCTGCTCTCGGTTCCCCAGCTGGTGCGACGTTACGTGGCAGAAGTCCGCCATCCTTGATACGAGTGTCGGCGAGCTCATGTTCGGACGGGTCTCTGCCATTGCCATGAACACGTACCGCGAGGCGGTCCGTGCGCGCGTGCTCTTCGGTCTCCTCGCCCTCGCGCTGGCGACGTCGATCTACTCGCTGGTCATCGCGGCCATGTCGGTCCGGCAAGAGATGCGCATCGTGGCCGACATCGGCGCGGCGTCGATGTCGCTCTACGCGGTCTTCGTGTCGGTCATCCTCGGCGCGACGTCGCTCTATCGCGAGCTCGAGCTGAAGACGATCTTCCCCATCCTCACGCGACGCCTGCGCCGTCACGAGTACGTGGTCGGCAAGTACTTCGGGATCTTCGCCACGCTCCTCGTGTTCATCGCCATCGACGGCGCCGCCATCCTCGCCATCATGGCGTTCCAGTCGGGCAAGCACGTCTCGCTGACGGTCGGCACCGGCGTGGGGATGTTCGTCGTCCTCGGCATCCTGCTCTGGCGCGCCACGTACTCGCGCGTGTTCGTGGTGCTGCCGTGGTCGGTCGCGCTCTTCCTCGTGATGATGCTGCTCTGCGACGGCGCGGCCGCCGAGCGCCAGGTGGTCGTCGCCTCCGCCGTGCTGACGCTGGCCGAGGTGGCGATCGTCGGCGCCATCGCGATGGTGTTCTCGGCCTTCTCCTCGCCGTTCCTCACCGCGATCTTCACCGCGTGGCTCTTCGTGATCGGGCGATCGGCAGACACGCTCGCGAACATCCCGGAGCGCGTCTTCGGCAGCACTGTGCGCACCATCGGCATCGTCCTCGCGAAGATCGTCCCCAACCTCAACCTCTACGTGCCGGCCCGCCCGCTCTTGCTCGGGCAGATCGCCGCCGTCCCGGTCTGGGGCTACGTCGGGCGCGCCTGGATGAACGCCATCTTCTACGCGGCGTTGCTGCTCACGCTGAGCGCCTTGATCTTCCGCAAGCGCGACTTCACGTGACCGCCGCGCACGGGCGGCGCGCACGTGCTCTCGTCGCGGCCGCGATCGCGCTCGTCAGCCTGGTCGCCATCGGGATCGCGTGGGCAGGCCGCGTCTCCGAGGGCCGGCGCGCCCTCGCCGATGCCGACTCGGCGCTCGAGCGCGGCGACACGACCGAGGCGATCCTCGCCGCGCGGATCGCCGGCGAAGCGCGCTGTCCGGCTTGCACCGCGCCTGACGAGGGCTTCGCGAGGCTCGAGAAGATCGCGCGCGACGCCGAGGCTCGCGGCGACGACACCACGGCATTTGCGGCCTGGCGTGCGACGCGCGCCGCGCTGCTCGCCACCGCTGTCACGAGCTCGGGCGGTCCTCGCCGCCTCCACGCGGACGCGGAGATCGCTCGGTTCGCGCATCGTCTCGACGCCGCCGCGGTCGCGGGCGGCGCGACGCCGACGCCGGCCGCCGCCGAAGATCGCGTCAAGGCAGCGCTGGCCCAGAGCGACGTGCCCGGCGCGGCCACCTTCGCGCTGATTGGCCTCGGCGGCATCGTGTTCCTCGTCGCCGGCGCGCGCTTCGTGGCCGCGAAGGCCGAGCGCCGCACCGCCGAGCTCGTCCTCGCCGTGGGCGGCGCAGCCGTCGCGGCAGCGGGCGCGCTGCTCTTCTGAGCGTCGGACAAGCGCTGCGAGCGACACGGCAAACTGCGGGCAGACTGCACGCGTCCGGACGGGGGTGTACGCGCGCGCAGCCGTGTGGCAAATGCAGGTGGCGATGCTGACCGTGCCCATGGACGTGAAGAAGGTGCGGCGCTGCCGCGAGCTCGCCGCGGCGGTCGCCGACGACGTGCAGCGCTACATCGACGGGCACACCTCGGTCGGCGTGGAGCGGACCATCCTGCGCGCCTACGGGGTCGACGGCGTCGACGATCAGGGCGCGCCGCTCGTGAACCTGGTCGTCGATCGCTACGCGAAGGCCGGGCTCCTCGGCCGCGGCATCTCGTATTTCCTGGGCCGCGCGCTGCTCGCGGGCGCGAAGGATCTCCAGGACGCCGCCGAGCGCCTCGCCTACGGCCCCGAGCTCGACCGCGGCGAAGGCGGCCCGGACGCTGCCGCCGTGCTCGCGACGCTCGACGCGCATACCGAGCGCGCGCTCGATCGCATCGACACCGCGCGGGACGAGCGCGAAGCGAACAAGGTCAAGAGCACGCCGGGCGGCTCGCCGCTGAAGTACGTCATCGTCGC
>JAYTZB010000143.1:0-5550 GCA_043742085.1 Polyangiaceae bacterium | reverse complement strand
GGTCAACTGGTCGCGCAGCGATTCCGCCTCTTGCCGCGCAGCTCTGCGCATGTGCCACGGGTCACCATCGATCGGCTCGTCGTGGCGCGCGAGACGTGGACGTTCGCGCCATCCGAGCTCGCCTTCGCGGAGGAGACCGATGCGGCTGCGCGCTTCAGCGCCGCGCGACGCTGGGCGACGAAGCACGGGCTACCTCGCTTCGTGTTCGCGAAGACCTCCGTCGAGGTGAAGCCGTTCTACGTCGACCTCGAGAGCCCCGCCTTCTTGACGTCGTTCGCCAAGATCGTGCGCAAGGCCCAGACCGCGGTCGCCGGTGCGACCCCGATCACCATCTCCGAGATGCTGCCGGGGCTCGACCAGCTCTGGTTGCCCGACGCCGCCGGTGAGCTCTACGCGTGCGAGCTCCGGTGCGTCGTGGTCGACCCCCGAGGGCCCGTCAGCGATGGATGATGATCATCTGGTCGGCGGCCGTTCGGGTGCGTGGAGCTGGTGGCGCTGCGTCTGCCTTCGCGGCGCGGGCTTTCCGGCGCGCCTCGTGCTCGCGCTCGGCGATCCGAAGCTCGCGCGCGCGGTGGACGTCTTCCACGACGCCGAGGCATCGGCGACGGCGGCCCGCGACGCGCTGCTCGCGCAGCTGCGCGGCGACCATCGCGACCTCGCGAGCGAGCACCTCGCCGCGTTACGCCGCGCGCGGAAGGCGGTGGAGAAGGGCAAGGTGCCCGCCGCAGCCGACCTCGCGGGTCTAGGTGCGGTCACCGATGCGCCGCTCGCCGCGATGCAGGCCGCCGTGCGGAGCGTGGAGAACGCGCGCCGCGAGGTCGACACCATGCTCGAGCAGGCGCGCAAACGCGACTCGCGGGTGCTCCGAGGTCTTGCGCACGACGAGCGCTTCCGCGAGGCGGTCACGTGGCAGAACCGGCAAGGCGTCCACACCGCGCTCGACTCGCTGTGCCGCAAGCCGCTCGACGAGGAGGTCCGCACCCGTGACCGGCAGCACGAGGAGATGGTCGCGAATTATCTCCAGCGCTATTGCACGAAGAACGACACCATCGGCTTCTTCGGCCCGTGGGGCTGGGCCGAGCTCTCCGATCAGGGAGCGACCGTGGAGATGTCGATCGGCGCGCAGCTCGTGGAGAAGCGCGGCGTCTACTTCGAGCAGTGGACCATCGACGCGCTCGCCGACGTCATCGCGAAGGAGGAGGGGATCCACGCGTGGACGGCGCCACGAAGGTTTGCGTTCGTCCGCGTGCACGATGGCGTCGCGTACAGTCCGACCACGCCCGAGCGCGCGCTCTCTCGTGCCGAGGAGCTGGTGCTCGCGGCATGCGACGGCGCAAGCTTGCCCGCGGAGCTGGCCGCGTCGCTCGTCGCGGAGCACGGCGACGTCTTCGAGCTCGAGACCGACGTCGACGACGCGCTCCACGCGCTCGTCGCTGCGCAGCTCATCGCGTGGACGTTCGCGGTGCCGCTGCGCTTCGAGCCCGATGCCCTGCTGCGCGCACGGATCGCGCGCATCGGCGACGAGGACCTGCGCGCGCGCGCGCTGGAGCCGCTGGAACGCCTCGAAGCCGCGCGCAGCGCCGTTGCCGCCGCTGCCGGTGACACCGCCACGCTCGACACCGCGATGGCCGGTCTCGACGCGGCGTTCACTTCGCTGACCGGCCGCGCCCCGTCGCGTCATGCGGGATCCACGTACGGCGCGCGCGGGCTGGTCTTCGAGGACGCTGTCCGCGATACGCGGCTCGTCCTCGGTCCGGCCGTGCTCGAGGCGGTCGACGCGCCGCTCGCGCTGCTCCTCACGAGCTGTCGCTGGCTCACGCACGAGACGGCGCGCGTCTATCGCGAAGCCCTGCGCGGCCTCCACGGTGAGCTCGCGTCGTCGAGCGGCGGCGCGCTTCCCTTCATCGACTTCTGGATCCGCGCGCAGCGCCTGCTCTACGGCAGCAAGGGCACGCGGCCCGTCGATCTCGTGGTCGCAGAGCTCGAGGAGCGATGGACCCGCGTCCTGCGGATCGACGACAGCCAGCGACGCGTCACGTTCACGAGCGCCGAGCTCGCGCCCGCCGTCGAAGCGGCGTTCGCGGCGCCGGGGCCGGGCTGGCCGTCGGCGCGGCATCACTCGCCCGACCTCATGATCGCGGCGGAGAGCGCGCAGGCGATGGCCGAAGGACGCTTCGAGGTGGTGCTCGGCGAGCTCCACGTCGCGCTCCCCAGCATCGACGGCGCGAGCTGCGTGCACCACCATCCGGATCCGGGCGCGCTCGCCTCATGGCTGGCGCGCGACGTTCCCGAGCCGCGCTTCCTCACTGTCCCATCGAAGGCGTCACCTCAGGCGCTCGTGCGTACGCTGTCGGCCATCGTCAATCCCGCGGACCGCTGGCTCGAGACCGGGGTGGACGAGGCGCCGTCGGCGCGCGCGCAGGCGCTCGCCGGCGCCGACTTGACGGTCCACGTCGACGGCGAGCGCATCTTCGTGCGCGGTGGCGATCTCGCTGCGGGAGGCGTCGACCTCGTCGAGCTCCTCGCGCAGGAGCTCTCGAACCTGGTGGCGCAGCGCTTCCGCATGCATCGCCGCGCCGAGAGCCACATGCCGCGCGTCACCATCGATCGCCTCGTCGTGGCGCGCGAGACCTGGCGATTCGCTCCCGCCGACATGGCGTTCGCCAGGCTCGGCGACGCCGACGCACGCTTCGTCGCTGCGCGGGCCTGGGCACGAAGGCTCGGCCTCCCGCGCTTCGTCTTCGGCAAGACGAGCGTCGAGGTGAAGCCGTTCTACGTCGATCTCGAGAGCCCCGTGCTCGTCGACATGCTCGCGAAGATGGTGCGGAAGGCGCAGGACCACGTCGCGGGAGACGCCACCGTCATGATCTCCGAGATGCTCCCTGCGCTCGACCAGCTCTGGTTGCCCGACGCCGCCGGCGAGCTCTACGCGTGCGAGCTGCGGTGCACGGTGGTCGACACCGCCTCGCCCGCCACGGGAGAGGGCTCGTCATGACCAGCGGAGCAGGCAAGCACCTCGTCTCGTGGCAAGGCGGCTCGTGGCACTTGTGGCGGACGGTCTGCGTTCGCGGCGCGGGCTTCCCGGCGCGTCTCGTCGAGCATCTCGGCGCGCCGGACGCAGCGCGCGCGGTCGACGAGCTGCTCGCCGCGGAGGTCGCCGAGGAGGCCGCCCTGGCTTCGGCGCTCGCTGCGCTCCGCGAAGCAGGCAAGGGCGCCACCGACGAGTCGACGTCGGCGCTGCGGCGCGTGCGACGAGCGGTGTCGAAGAGCGGCTTGCCGCCGTTGGACGCGGTCGACGCCGGCGGACCGATCGACCAGGCGGTCGCCGCGCTACGTGCGACCAGGGAGGCGACCGCCGGCGCGCGGACCCGCGCTGCGGAGGCGACGGACGCCGACCGTGCGCGTGGCCGACGCGTCATCCGCGACGCCGCGAGCGACCCACGCTTCCTCGAAGCCGTGACCTGGCAGAACCGGCAGGCCGTCGAGTCGGGGATCGCGGCCCTTCTGCGGAGCTCCATCGAGCACGACTCGGCGCGCGACCGCATGCACGAGATGATGGTGGTCAACTACCTCCAGCGTTACTGCACGAAGAACGACACCATCGGCTTCTTCGGGCCGTGGGGCTTCGCCGACATCGCCGACGACGGCCCGGCGGCGCAGGTCACTCCCGGCAAGCAGATGCTCGCGGCGCGCAACGTGTACTTCGAGCAGTGGTCGGTCGACGCGCTCGCCGAGACACTGGCGGCGGACGAGGCGACGCTCGCATGGGCGCCACCACGACGCTTGCCGTTCGTGCGCATCGTCGGCTCACCCGCGCGCGCGCGCAGCACTGTCACCGGCGATCGGGCGCTCTCGCGCGCGGAGGAGCTCGTGCTCGCCGCCGCGGACGGAGCGACACTCCCGGCCGATCTGTTCGCCGCGCTACTCAGCGAGCACGGCGACGTCTTCGAGCTGGAGAGCGACGTCGAGGACGCGCTGCGCTCCCTCGTCGAGGCGCAGCTCGTGGCGTGGAAGCTGGCGGTGCCGCTGGTGTTCGAGCCCGACGTTGCGCTGCGCGCGCGCCTTGCTCGCATCGGCGACGAGGCGCTGCGCGCACGATCCGTGGCGAAGCTCGACCTCCTCGAGTCGGCGCGCGCCCGGGTGGCGGCCGCAGCCGGCGACGCCGCGGCGGTCGGCGAGGCGCTCGCGCATCTCGAGACGACGTTCACGTCGCTCACCGGTCTGCCGCCGACGCGTCATGCCGGCTCGACGTACGGCGGGCGCGCGATCGTCTTCGAGGACTGCCGCCGCGACGCGGTGGTGACGCTCGGTCCCGCCTGGCTCGACGCGATGGGCCCGGCCCTCGAGCTCGTGCTCTCGAGCGCGCGCTGGTTCACGCACGAGGTGGGTCGTGTCTATCGCGAGGCGTTCGTCGCGCTCCATCGGGAGCTCGCGGCCGGCGATGCCGGAGCGGCCGTGTGCTTCGCCGACTTCTGGCCGCGCGCACAGCGCCTCCTCTTCGGAACGAAGGACCGACCGCTCGACGGTGTCGTCGCCGGTCTCGAGGAGCGCTGGCAGACGCTCCTCCAGATCCCCGCTGGCGCGCGGCATGTGGACCTCGCGAGCACCGACCTCGTCGCCCGCGCCGACACGCTCTTCGCCGCTCCCGGACCTGGCTGGTCGGCGGCGCGCTATCACTCGCCCGATCTCATGGTCGCGGCGTCGAGCCTGGAGGCGCTGAACCGCGGTGAGCTGCAGGTGGTGCTCGGTGAGCTGCACGTCGCGATGCACACGCTCGATCAGGCGACCGCGGTCCAGCAGCATCCCGATCGGCAGGCGCTGATCGCGATGATCGCAGAGGACCTCGAGGTCCCGCGGTTCATCATCGTGCGCTCGAAGGACTGGCCTCAGGCGCTCGTGCGCCTGCTGCCGTGTCTCGTCGCGGACAAGGATTACTGGGTCGAATCGAACAACGACGAGGCCCCAGGCAATCGATCGCGGGTGCTGATGGCTGCCGATCTCGATGTGCATGCGACGGGCGGTCGTCTCGTGGTGCGTTCGCGGGACGGCGCCGTCGAGGCAGAGATCCTCGAGGTCCTCGAGATGGCGCTCCGTGAGGTGGTCACGCAGGGTTTTTCGATCCTGTCGCGGGCGAGCGAGCATTCGCCACGCGTCACCATCGACCGTCTGGTGGTCGCGCGCGAGGCGTGGAGCTTCCGCGCATCGGAGCTGTCGTTCGTCGACGAGAAGGAGCCGGGCGCGCGGTTCGTCGCCGCCCGACGCTGGGCGCTCGCGCACGGGCTACCGCGCTTCGTGTTCGCCAAGACCGCCGGCGAGGTGAAGCCGTTCTATGTCGACCTCGAGAGCCCGGCGCTCCTCGACGTCTTCGCGAGAGTGGTACGCAAGGCCGAGGAGCACGCGGCTGGCGAGCAGCGGATCGCGCTCTCCGAGATGCTGCCGCGTCTCGACCAGGCGTGGCTTCCCGACGCCAGCGGCGACGTGTTCACCTGCGAGCTGCGCTGCTTCGCGCTCGACCCGAAGAAGCCCGCCTGAACGAGCGCGCGAGCGCGC
>JAYTZB010000142.1:0-9272 GCA_043742085.1 Polyangiaceae bacterium | reverse complement strand
CGAGAACGGCAACATCGCCAACTACAAGGGCGGTGACTGGGCCGGCGTCACGCAGAAGATCAACGCCAACTACTTCAACGACCTCGGCGTGAACACGCTGTGGATCACGGTGCCCTTCAACAACCCCGAGGTGGCGGGGCAGGGCGTCGGCGGCGACACCCACCAGTACTCCGGCTACCACGGCTACTGGCCGAAGCTGGACAACAGCGACCCGACGCAGCTCCAGCCGGAGTCGTGCTTCGGCACGTTCGCCGAGCTGAAGACGCTCATTTCCACCGCGCACGCCAAGGGCCTGAAGGTCCTCTTCGACTACGCGATGGTGCACGTCCACGACTCCTCGGCGGTGTTCCAGGCGCACAGCGACTGGTTCTGGCCGAACAGCAAGAACGGCTCGCCCGACTGCATCTGCGGCGGCGCCTACTGCAAGTGGGAGACGGATCCCGATCGCTGCTGGTTCACCAACTACCTGCCGCACTGGAACTACACCAACCAGGCGGCGCGCGACTATTCGGTCACGCAGGCCGTGGAGTGGATCAAGCAGACCAAGGACGCGTCGGGCTTCGGCGTCGACGGCTTCCGCGCCGACGCCATCAAGCACGTCGACATCTCCTGGCTCACCTCGCTCCGCGCCAAGATCAAGTCGGACGTCATCGCCACGCAGACGCCGCAGCAGCGCTTCTACATGGTCGGAGAGACCTACGACTTCGGGAACCGCGACTTCATCAAGAGCTACGTCGACCCATCGACGAAGCTCGACGGGCAGTTCGATTTTCCGCTCCGCGCGAACCTCGTGAACGCGGTGATCATGCGGACCGAGAACATGAGCGACCTCGCGTCGTTCATGAGCTCGAACGACTACTTCTACGGCTCCAACGCCGTCATGAGCACGTTCATCGGCAACCACGATCTGCCGCGGATCATCCACCTCGCCGCGAACAACCGCCTCTGGGGCGATGACCAGGGCTCCGACGGAAAGAGCCTCTCGTGGAACGGTCAGCCCGGCGCGGTCGCCGAGCTCGCTGCCTACGAGCGCGTCGCGAACGCTTTCGCTGTACTCTACACGAATCGCGGAGCGCCCCTCGTCTACTACGGTGACGAGATCGGCCTACCCGGCGCCGGTGATCCCGACAACCGCCGGCCCATGCCGTGGGGAGCGCTCTCCGCGAACCAGTCGTTCCTGAAGGAGCGCCTCGCGAAGCTGGGCGACATCCGCAACAAGCATCCCGCGCTCCGCCGCGGAACGCGCACCACCCTCGAGTCGAGCGCGGACGTCTGGGCCTACAGCCGGATCACCAACGGCGACACCGTCTACGTCGCCGTGAATCGCGGCGACACCGACAAGAGCGTCACCACGCTTCCCTCGGGCGCGCTCACCGAGCTCGTCACCGGCGCGGCCGCGAGCGGGCCCACCGTCTCGATTCCGGCGCGGCAGACGCGCATCTTCGTGACGAAGTAGCGGCTCGTGTATTCTCCACGCATGCTCCGAAGCTGCCTGGCGATCACGGCTCCTGCGGCCACGTCCACCCTCATCGCTCTCGTCATGTACGCCGCGGTCGCCACGTGCGCGAGCGCGTGCGGAAGCAAGCCCGAGCCCTTGACTCCTTCGTTGTCCGATCCCGCGCACGCCGCCGATCCCGCGGCCGTGGGCTCGGCCGCGATGCCCGCCGCTTCGGCAGACCCCGAGGCGGCGAGCGGCGCCGCCGGCAACGACGACCGCCCGCATCGCCAGCGGAAGCCGTTCCCGATCCACAGCTCGTGCTCCGAGGTCGTCACCATCGTCTTCGGCGAGGACCCGAAGGCGCAGGGCGCCGGGCGTCGTACGGTGGCGCCCAACTCCGCCATCGACGGTCCGCGTGACTCCGAGGGCAAACAAACCGTGTGGTTGCTCGACGACAAGGGCGAGCCCACCGTGAAGGTGCACATCACGCGCGGCATGAAGCAGCTCGAGATCGGCCGCAGCTGCCGCACGCTCGACGCGCACTGACGCAGAGCTGCGCTAGGATGCGGGGGTGACCTCCGCGCGCCGCACGTTCACGCGCCTCGCTCTGCCCGTCGCGGCAGCAGCGATCGCGGTGGGCTCGGTGCAGTGCGGCCTCCTCGGAGCACCCGGCGATTACGCGAACGGCGGCGGAACGACCGAGCCCGGCAGCGATGCGTCGGTCGACACCTCGGTGACGAGCGACGGCATGGTCGCGCAGGACACCGCGGTGGTCCTCCCCGACGGTCATGTCGTCCCCTCGTCGATCGGCACCATCACGCTGATGGCCGGCGAGCGTCAGCCCACCTCTCCCGAGGACGATCCCGCATGGGCCGCCGATGCGTGGTCCGGCGTCCTCGCCGCCGACGGTCATGTCGCGACGTGGCGCATCGATCCCAGCGCGCCCATCGTCGGCTCCTTCGACTCGGCCGGCCTCGTGGGCGGAGCGTGGGTGATGATCAACATCGGCTTCGGGCTCGCCGGCGGCCGCGGGACCGCGATCCAGACGACGAGCTGGTCGCCCGGCGTCGCCGGTGACTGGAAGGCCGCGCGCGCCAACGGAGCGCCCGGCGGGCTCGACGAGTACGCGCGCGTGTTCGTCGGCGGCCGCGTCTTCTACGCGGGCGGCGTGCGCACCGTCGCGGATCCCGACGGCGGTCCGCCGACCTCGTTCTTCACGCGCGAGATGCACGTCGCGACCGTCGATCCCGTGAAGCCCGAGCTCGGCGGCGCGACCGATCCCGGCCAGCAGCTCAAGGACCCGCGCTCGCGGCCCGGCGTCCTGCTGGTCGACGGAAGCCTCTATGTCGCCGGTGGTCGCGCCCCGGTCGCGGGCGGCATCACGGCGACGGTCGAGGCCGCCAAGGTCGACGTCGCATCGGGCGCGCTCCAGGCGTTCGCGAATCAGCCCGCGCTCATGCACGCCGGCGCCGAGCACAAGGTCTTCCTCCCGAGCCTCGCCACCGCGAACGGCCATCTCTTCGTCGCCGGCGGCCGCATCAACGGCGCGAGCGCCCCGACCGACGTGGTGCTCTCCGCGAAGATCAACGCCGGCGGCACGCTCGACGCGTGGCAGACGGTGACGAGCCTCCCGAAGCCGCTCCATGACTTCGCGTTCGTCGGCTTCAAGGGCCGCCTCTACGTGGCGGGCGGCGTCGGCACGGTCGCGCGCAGCGACGAGGTTTTCTCCGCGACCGTCGCCGCCGACGGCACGCTCGGAGCGTGGGAGGCCTCGAACGCGAAGCTCCCCGCAGCCCGCTCCGATTTCGTCACGCTCGCCTACTGACGCGGACGTAGAATCGCGCTCGTGCGAGTCGTCGCTCTTCCTGCGTTGGTGCTCGCGCTGCTGCTCAGCGCGGCCGCGGCCCACGCCGATGCCACGTGCATCACGGCGTACGAGCAGACCCAGACCCTCCGCAAGGACGGCAAGCCGCTCGCCTCGAGAGCGCAGGCCGCCCTCTGCTCGCGCGAGTCGTGCCCTGCGCTCCTCACGAAGGACTGCACGAAGTGGCTCGCCGAGCTCGATGCGGTGATCCCCACGGTCATCCTCGATCCGCGTACGCCCGGCGGTGCTGTTCGCGCCGATACCCGCGTGAAGGTCGACGGCGCGCCGCTGAACGAGAAGATCGACGGCAAGACTGTCGCGCTCGAGCCCGGCGCGCACACGTTCGTGTTCGAGGCGGACGGCGCAGCGCCCGTCGAGCGCGCGGTCGTCCTCAAGGAGGGCGAGCGGAACAAGAAGATCACCGTCACGCTCGCGCCTGCTTCTCCGAGCTCCGCCGGGTCGAGCGCGGAGCGTCCGGTCCCGATCGGCGTCTGGATCTTCGGTGGCGCGACCGTCGTGGCCCTCGGCGTGTCGGCTGTGTTCGCCATCGACGGGCTCGGAAAGAAGAGCGACCTCGACGCGTGCAAGCCGCGCTGCGCGGCCTCCGACGTCGACGCCATGTCATCGAGCTTCACGCTCGCCGACGTCGCGCTCGGGGCCGGGGTGATGGCCGGAGCAGCCGCCGTGTACCTCTTCCTCACGCGGCCCACAGCGGAGTCGGGCGCGGCAACGGCCTCGGGCGTCGCTCGGTCGCGAACGGTGCCGTTTGCGGCTCCGCTTCCCGGCGGCGGCGCCGTGGGCCTGTCCACGGTCTTCTAGTCTTCCAGCGTTTCGCGCTGCGAGAATCCGCGTGCCTGGAACGAGTCGGCCCGAAGCACGACTGAACGCACCCAATTTTGCGCCGTAAAGCAGGAATCGGACCATCCCGAACGACACAATCGTCTTCCCTCGTGCTCGATCGTGCCTTGCGCAAGGGTCGTCATGCGCTATCTCGGGCATCTCGCGCGAGAGCACGGTTTTGGGGAAGACCGGTGCTCGACAATGGATGGTCGTATCCGCTGCGCAAGTGACCACGTGGGCTGAGGAAGGGCGCGAGGGCTGATGAAGGAGGACGACGCATTGAGGCCGACGGCAAATTCGACGACGCCTACGAAAGCGGTAGACTCACGGCAACTCGTGTCTTCTTCGCGCAAAGCTTCGGAGCTTACGATCGAGGCCCTCTATGTCGCGCGGATGCGCGCCGGTGATCCGCGGGCCCACGCCGGCTGCGCCGACGACGAGCTCCCCGACGAGGGCGAGCGCGCCCGGATGATCAGTGACATCACGCGTTTGATCCGCGAGCCGCACATGCCGGAGCCGACGCGCTGCGCGGGGCTCACGCTGATCGGCTGGCTCGCGCGCCGCATGCCCGGCGAAGCCGCCCATGCGATCGGCGTGTCCGAGGCGCGGCAGTCCGAGCGTCGGATCCGCGCCGCACAGCGCAAGACGCGCTGATCCAGTGCGCGGTGCAGCCGCGCGACTCCGGGCGCTGCCTCTCGCGGTGCTCGTCACGGTAGCGGGCGCCGCGGTCCTCGGCCGCCTGCGTCGGCCCGTGCAGCCCGACGCATCGCCCGATCTCGCGAAGGTCACGACGCCGTTCGCGTCTGCCGCCGCCGCCCCGGCGTCGGGTCTCTCGGCGCCGCTGCGCGCTCCGTCGTTCACGCCCGCGAGCACCAGCGATGCGAGCGCCGATGCCGGTCGCGCGACGACCGCTCCGCGCATGGTCCACGGCGGACCTCGCCATCTCCATCGCTCGTCGGCGCACGGCCCGCGCGCCGCGAAGGTGGCGTGGCGTGCGAAGGTGGACGGCGCAGTCGCCGCGCAGGTCACGACGTCACCCGACGAGCAGACGCTCTACGTCGCGACGCTGGCGGGCTCGCTCGTGGCGCTCGCTCGCGAGGACGGCAAGCAGCGGTGGTCGACGGCCCTCGGTGAACGTGTGTATTCTACACCTTTGGTCGCGGACGACGGCACGGTCTACGCCGGCAGCGACGCCAAGAAGCTCACGGCGCTCGCCCCGACCGGCGCCGTTCTCTGGCGCCTCGAGGTCGACGGCGAGGCCGACTCGGGCCCGGTCCTCGCCAGAGACGGCACGATCGTCTTTGCGGCCGGCAGCTCGGTCCTCTGCGTGAGGCGAGGCGGCGACGTCGCCTGGCGCTTCTCCGCGAAGGGTAAGATCTTCACGGCGCCGGCCCTCGCCGACGACGGGCTCGTCATCGTCGGCTCGCAGGACCATCACGTCCACGCCATCGGGCCTGGCGGTATCCTCGCGTGGTCGGTCGATCTGGGCGCCGACGTCGACGGCGCGGCCGTGATCGGCGACGACGGTGCCATCTACGTCGGTACCGACAAGGACGAGGTCGTCCGACTCGACGCCCGCGGAAAGGTCGCCTGGCGCGCCAAGGTCGGCGGCTACGTCCGCGGCGTGCTTTCCCTCGCGCGCAACGGCGACGTGCTGGCCGGCACGTACGGACCGGTCCCGCGCCTCGTCCGGGTCACGCCCGATGGCACGATTCGCGGCGCATTTGCCATCAAAGGCACGGGCGCGCGGGAATTCGGCATCCATGGCGGCCCCCTCGAGGACGCCGAGGGCACCCTCTTCTTCGGCGCCCAGGACGATGCGGCCTACGCAATCGACACGGAAGGCGCCGTACGGTGGCGCTTCGAGACCGGCGCGGACGTCGATGCGCCGCTCTCGATGCTCTCCGACGGCAGTTTGGTGGTCGCATCGGAAGACGGGACGATAGCGATGCTTTTGCCGTGAGCGACCCCGGACGAGTATCCTCGCAAGTCGCGCAATGGATGCGATCCCGCCCTCCAAGGACACGGACGCCGAGGATGTGGCCTGGGGTCTCCAGACCGCCGAGGCATTGTGGAAGCGTGGCGAACGCATCGACGCCATCGTCTGGCTGAGGCGCGCCGCCCAGGCGGCCGGCGAGGCGGCCGACGATGATCGCGCCCTCGAGCTCGCGCGCTCGGCCGCGGAGCTGAGCGACTGGATGGCCACGCAGCCGACGGGCGCGACGGTTCCCCCCCCCGTGCTGACGAACCTACCGCCTCCCGGCTACGACCCGCACGCCGTCTCCACGTTCGTGCCCTTCGGTGACGAAGAGCGAACGGGTCAGGCCGCGGCCGTTCTCAACACCTCACCGACGTACATCCCGCAAGCGCCGACCTACGTGCCTGCGCCGCCCAACGGTCACGTGCCGTCGTCGCCGACGATGCAGACCGCGGACCCTTTTTTCCCGCCTCCGGACGCCCCCGCTGCCTCGTCCGCCGAGCCCATCGCGCCGTTGGTCAGCGTGCTCGACGAGCCGGGTCACGACGACGAGGGCGGACGCGAGGAGAGCACGTCGGTGCCGCCGGCCGAGCACGTGCACGCCGGAATGTTCAATCCGTGGGACGACGGCGCATTACCGGCGCCGCAGATCGCTCTGCCTCCTCCTGCGACGAGCTTCGCCTCGGACGAAGAAGAGGTGATCACGAGCGTTCGTCCGGGTCAGCTCGCGCAGCAGCGCGCCGACGCGCTCGCGAGCGCCATCGCGCACGGCCAGTCGCCGTCTGCGCCGCCGTCGGACGCGACGGCGCCCGGCGTCGAGCCAGCGTCCATCGCGCCCGCGAAGCCCGCGCCGGTGAAGCCGTCACCGCCGCGACCGCCGCCGCTGCCGCCGCGCGCACGAAAGCCACCGCCTCCCGCTCCCGCATCGGCACCGCCGGCGGCGCAGCCCCCACGAGCACCGTCGGCACCGGTTGCGCAGACGGCGCCGGTGACGCAGACGGCGCCCGTCGAAGAGGCCCCGTCGAGCGAGCGCACGGATCCGAGCGGCATGGCGATCCCCGCGACGCCGCCGCCGCCGCCCGAGGGCGTCCCCGGCAAGCTCGATCTCGACTCGGTCGAGGCGTTCGCCGATCTCCCCGACGATGCGCGCGCCGCGTTTGCTGCAGCGGCCGCGGTGAGCGTGCTCGGCGAAGGCGAAGAGGTCAGCAGCTTTGCGCTCGCGTACATCCTGTCGGGCACCGTCGATGTAGCAGCGACGATGGTCGATGCGCCTGCCGCGCGGCTCGCTGCCGGCGCCGTGCTCCGCTCGCGCGGCACCACCGACGAGGGCGTTCCGATGCGCCTGATCGGCGTGAGCAGCGGCGTCGTCGCGACGTGGACCGACGCGGAGGTGAGGGAAGCATTCCGCACGTGTCCGTGGGTCGAAGAGGATCTGCGCGTCGCAGCCGATCGCCTACAAACACTGGTCGGCGTCACGATCGGTCCGCTCGGCGAGCGCCTCGACGCGTCCATCCGCGAGCAGATCATCGGTCGCCTCACCATGCGCACGCTCACCGCGGGCGAGGTGGTGGTGACCGCGGGCGAGCAGATGCCGGGCCTCCTCCTCGTCGGTGTCGGCGAGCTCGAGCTCGTCGATGGTGACCGGATCGCGGGCACTGTCGGCTCCGGCGAGTTCGTCTTCCCGACCGAAGTCCTCGGCGGTGGCGACGCTCCGTACACCGCACGCGCGGGTCCGGGCGGCGCGCTCATCCTGTTCGGCGATCGGCGAATCGCCCAGGAGCTGCTCGTGACGTGCCCGCCGCTCCTCGAAGTCTTCGCCGGGATGTGAGGCGGGCGGTGAGCTCGCCGCGGTGACCTAAGGCGTCGCGATCGCTCGCGCTCGCGGAGGCCCGAACGCTGCGGTGCGTTTCGTCGGCTCCGTGGCGCCGAGCTCCCAGCGAAGCTCCTCGTTGCCCTCCGCGCCCGCGAAGCGCAGACCGAACCAGCGAGCCTCCGGCGCGATGGTCGGCTGACCGCCCGGCGTCGTGGTCGGGAACTTGATGCGAAAGACGTTGCGCCAGATCGTCGAGTACGGGAAGTAGCGGCGCTCGAGCGGACCCGGACGGGCGATGAGCTCGATCGACAGCGGCGCCGTCTCGTTGCCCTCGTCGTCGATGAGCCGCACGATCCACGAGGTGTTCGCGCGCGTGAGATCCGACCAGCGCACGTTCGTTCCGTAGAGCGCGACGTAGAAGCGATGACTGTCTTGCGTCTCCGCGAGCGTGCGCTCGAGGAGCGAGCGTCGCTGCTCGACGGTGAGGCGATAGTCGTTCGCGTACCGCACGACATACGCCCAGCGGAAGTCCCACGACTCGAACGTCGCGGTCACGGTGAGCAGCGTGTCGAGCTCGCTGAGCTGCACGAGGCTCGCGGATCGCGTCCACCGCTCGAGCACCTGCGGATAGTCGCTGTCCGTGTACTCGCGCGGCCCCGACGCCATCGACACCTTGGGGTCGGCGCACGCCGTGGCGCCCGCCCCGATCGCGAGCGCGACGAGCAGCGGGAGGAGCGCGGCGAGAGGACGACGAGTCACCGAAACACTCTCGCCGAGCAGGCCGGCGCCGGCAAGAAGCCTTCCATGGATGCCGCGATCTGCGTACGGAATGGCGCGCCCTAGGCGCGTACCCAGCGAGGCATGGCGGCGCAGTCAGACCCCCGTCGGAGTCTGCACGGCGCCCTCATGTGGCGCGCCCGCTCGCGCTTTTTTCTGCGCGGCGCGCAACGCCGTTGGCGCCCTTGCGGCAGGCTCGCGGCAGGCCTGCGTTCGTGGTGGATCGTTCCCCACGGCAGAGCCCGATCAGAGGCTTCGCAGGCCCGCTCGTGCATGGTCGGGAAACTTTCCATGCGTCCGCTCGTCCAACCAACGACCGCCTGCGTATGGCACATGAATCGCAGCTCTCCGTGTGCAGACGCCCCGCCCGGGCGTTCACTTACCTCGTGTCCGCAGGGGTCTTCGACGACGCCGTTACACCTCGCAGTAGAAGGTGCGCCTTGATTGAAAAGCTCGATTTCCTCGTTCGCTTCTGGGAGCTCAAAGCTCGCAACGCCTCTCTCGGCGAGCCGCTCCTCGCTCGTGAGCAGATCGAGCTCCTCTCGCTCATGCAGCTCGTCAC
>JAYTZB010000141.1:0-7871 GCA_043742085.1 Polyangiaceae bacterium | reverse complement strand
TCGCTCGCCGACCTCCTCCGTTACGACGAGCGGCTCGCGACACTCAAGCTCGAGGTGCGTGTCGGTGCCGACGGCCGCATCCGCGGCTTCGAGGTGCTTGCCATCCAGGAAGACGACGCGAACCCCTTCGTGATGTCGCCGTGGCGGCGCTGGTTCGGGAAGCTCGAGCTGTTCCTGCGTGGCTTCCGCTTCAGCGACGGCGAGGTGATGGCGCGGCTCATCGACGCGGTCTTCGAGGGCCTCCAGGCCGAGCTTCCGCCGCTCGTACAGCTGCTCGGCGACTGCGAATTCTACCTCGGCGCGCTGGGCTTTCACGATCGCGCGCTGGAGGCGGGGCTGGCGGTGTCGCTCCCCGAGCTCGTATCGCCCCAGGAGCCGCGGGCCCTGCTCGGCCTCTTCAATCCGCTGCTCCTCGCGCACGGCGTGAAGCCCGTGCCTTGCGATCTCACGACCGATCGCCACGCGACGACGGTGCTCGTGACCGGCCCGAACTCGGGCGGCAAGACGAGGCTCTTGCAGTCCCTCGGGCTCGCGCAGCTCATGGCGCAGTCCGGCCTCTTCGTGCCGGCGCGCGGTGGCGCGGTCGCGCTGGCACCGGGGCTCGTCGTCTCGCTCATCGAGGAGACGAAGGCCGATCAGGCCGAGGGCCGGCTCGGGACCGAGCTCCTGCGCATCCGCCAGCTCTTCGAGCGGCTGCCGCCCGGGGCCATGGTGATCCTCGACGAGCTCTGCTCGGGGACCAATCCCTCCGAGGGCGAAGAGATCTTCGAGCTGGTGGTGCGCATGCTCACGCGCCTCGCGCCGCAGGCGTTCATCACCACGCATTTTCTCACGTTCGCCTCGAGGCTCGAGCGCGAGCGCACTGTCGAGGATCTGCGCTTTCTCCAGGTGGAGCTCGGTCACGAGCAGCAGGCGACGTATCAGTTCGTCCCGGGCGTCGCGCAGACGTCGCTCGCGGGACACGCGGCCGCGCGCCTCGGAGTGACGCGCGATCAGCTCATGTCGCTGATCGACCGCAATACCGCCCAGGCCAAGGTCCAGGCGAAGGCGCAGCTCGCCGCGGGCGCGCCGCGGCACGACTGAGCGAAGCGATGGCGTCGTTCCTCACCACGAAGAAGATGGATCCTGCGCTCGCCGCGCGCATCGAGGCGAGCCTGCGCGGGCGGGATCGAAAGACCGGCGGCGCGACGATGCCGCCGCGCCTCGTGGCGGTGCTTCGCTTCGCGTTCGTCCTGGGCGCCGTGGTTCTTACGTGCTCGTTTGCCATCGCGCGGCGCCAGGACCGGCGGGAAATCGACGGCACGAAGGCGGCGCTGCTCGCGTCCGTGCGCGGACGAGCCGCGACGCTCACCGCGGAGGACCGAGGCGCCGTCGCGAGGATGGAGTCCTGGCTGGAGCGCTTCTCGGGTCCTTACGAGGGAGATCTCGTGGCCGACGAGCTCCGCGCGCCCGGCGCGTTCGCGGCGCTGCTCGCGCAACCGTCGGTCTACGTCCGCGGTCCGGTCGCCATGTTCTCCGAGCCGGCAAGGGTCGCCAAGGTCGCGGCGACGTCCGCGAAGGACGCGCTCCTCTTGTGTCTGCTCGAGCCGCCCGACTCGCACGTCGAGAAGGCGATGCTGCCCACGGTGCGCATCGCGTACGGACGAGGCGCGACGATGGAGGAGCACACGCCGAAGGTGCGCCGCCTCCACGAGGCGGAGGTGGGCCTGCCGTTCCTCCTGCCGGCCTGGTCGGAGCGCGTCCTCGTCGCCGAGGATCCGGCCGAGCTCCTTCGTCTGCGCCGGGACTTCGAGAAGGCGCCCATCGACGCGGCGAAGCAGGCGGTGCGCGCGGGGCTCCTCGTCTACGCGATGGACGAGCCGGGCGACGGCGCGGGTCCCACCGAGCTCGACGGCGAACGCGCGCATGCGGTGCGGATCGGAATGATCGACCTCGTCGCGGCGCGGCCGGTGCTCAGGCTGAGGAAGCTCGTGGACCCGACGTGGATCTCGCTCGCGAAGAGGTCCGAGCTCGCGAGCGGGCTCGACGGCTGCGGCGTCGCGCTCGACGTGCACGAGAGCGTCCGCAAGCGATAGCCCAGGCGGTCGCCTCAGCCACCATGGCGCGCTCGGTGATTCAGGCGCCGGCGGCCTTCTTCTTGGGCTTCTTGCCGGCGGTCTTCTTCGAGGGCTTGCCGGACGCGCCGCCCGACGATCCCTTCTTCGTCGCGGGCTCCTTGCCGGCGGAGAACGGAGGGATGATGTCCGAGCCGTTGTCGCTCGAGGAGACGGCTGCCGGCTTCGGCGCGTCCGGTGCGGGGGTGGTGCCCGTGTTGGCCGTGTCGGACGTCAGATCCGGGGCGCCCGATCCAACTCGTAGCATGTCGGCGGGATCGCTCCCCGGCGCCTTCGCTTCCGGAGCGCTGCCACCGCACGCGGCGGTCAGCCCGAACAGGAAGGAAAAACCAACGGCAACCAGGGCTCGCGTACCGAAGGATCGCATGGCGGAAGACCTCTCACTCCGACGCCGGCGATCCCGTTCGCGCGAGCGTCACTCGCTCTCTCGCAAGAATCGGGCACAAGGCCGGCGGCCTCTCGCGGTGATCTGACCTCGGGGTGGATCTACGCGGAGGCATGGCGCACCCCAGCTTCCACGTCGACCATGGAGATCCGTGTTTCGCCAGAGTCCTCGAAGCGCGAACCTCCTTTGGGTGGGGCCCGCCGCACGAGCACCCGCGCCGCCGTGAGCGCACACCAATGGCTGTCGCGCTCGTAGCAAGGCCCACCGCCCATCCGCCGCGCCCCCGCGTACCAAGACCTCCGCGGTCGTCGCGCGCCGAGCTCAGCTCACTTCGGCACGCACTGCTGATCGTCGGCGCTCGTCTTGTTCTTCGGAAGAACGCACGCCGTGCCGGTCGGGCAGCCCGCGGTGTCGGCGCATGCCATGCCGCATCGCTTGCCTGCCGTCAGCGTCAGGCACTTGCTGTCCGCTGCGCCGCAGTCGGCATCCGTCGCGCAGGCGGCGCCGACCCTCGACACATCGGCGAGCGGGCTCGCCTTCGGGTCGTCGTCCAGACCGTGGACGCCGTAGACATGGACCCACGAGCGCTCGCCGATGGCATTCATGCGCGAGAGGACGCTGTCCCACGAGCGCGGGATCCACACGCCGTTCTTCTGATCGATCAGAGAGTGGATGAACGAGATGACCTGGTTGGCCTTCGCCTGGATGGCCGAGAAGTTTCCGGTCGTGATGACGTCGGTGTTCGTCGGGTTGCGCTTCGGGTTCTCGTAGAGCTTGTCGGCATAGCCCGTGTACGTCTCGCAGCCGTTGAACAGATAGACCTGCTGCTTGTCCGTCGTGACGAAGTCCTTGAAGGTCGACGCCGGGATCGACGCGCGCGCCGGGTTGTACGCCAGCACCACGCCCGAGTAGTCGAGCTGCCGGCCCGCGTGTCCGTCGTAGATGATGACGTCCGCCGTCTTCACGCTGTTCTTGTACGCGTCGACCACCAGGTTGCGCGTCTCCGGCGTGCTCATGTCGACGTGGAAGATGCTCACGCGCACCGGAACGATCTTGTCCTTCACCTTGATGGCGCTGGTGAGCGGCCCCGAGTCAATCTTCAGGTCCTCGAACTTCGCGACCGGCGACTTGAAGCCGGACGCAACGAGATCGTCGTAGACCGAGCGCGCGTGATCGATGTCCTGCGGCGGCGTGTCGTGATCGCCGCCGATGTGCACGCCGATGTCGAGGCCGTCAGCGAACATGTCGAGGTACTTCGGATACGCGTTGAGGCTGCGCGCGATCGGCGTGACCGTCACCTGGAGATTTACGCTGCCAGCGCCGAGGTCCGCGGTGATGGGCAGGAACACCTTCCCGTCGACGGTCTTCAGAGGGAGCTTCTTCTCGAGGTCCTTCACGCCCGCGAACTCGCCCGTCACCGTGATGCCGTAGCCGGCATCACCGGGGAGCGGCATCAGCTCGCTCATCGTAGCGGTCGCCTGCCGGTACTGGATGGCGACGCCCGCGCTCGTCGTGCGCATCTCTTCGGGCCAGAGCTTGTCGAGCTCCGCGGTGATCGCCGTGAGCGTCCGGTTACGGAGCTGCTGCGCCTGATCGAGGATCGCCTGCTGCTTCGCGTCGCCTTGCAGCGCGAGCGTCTCGGCCGACGGCTCGAACGTCACGCTCGTCGAGAGCGCGAACTCCTGGCCCGCCGTGCTCCGATAGTTGATCTCGTCGCTGCTCGAATCGGTGCCGCCGACGGCGTCGGTCCCCTCGGAGGTACACGCGGTCGCGAGGAGAAGCGGAACGGTGAGAGCGGCTGCCAGACGTCGCAAGGAGATCATGCGCGTCAATGAGCACGGCGCGTGCCGATCCCCCGAAGAATCCCGGGATTTCACGAGGTGGCAGTTTTCACGACGTCGACGCCTCGATCGGCGCGCCGCCGCTCGCTCAGGTCACGCCGAGGGCGCCGCGGTGGGCAGTCGGCGATCCACGGACGGTGATCCGGGCGCCGGCCCCGTGGTCCCTGCCGGCGCTCCCGTCAGCGCCGCGCACAGCGAGCACGCTCGAATTTCGTGCGGCACGTCTCGACGATGGAGGTCGAGCACGGTGCGCGAGATCTGCGCGAGCTCGCGTCGCACTTCGCGACGCTTGCCCTTCACGCGCGGGATGGCGAGGCGGTCGTAGGCGGTCGTCTGATGACGCATCCACGCGATCACCGCCGCCTCCGCGCGCTCGCTCACCGAGATGCGCTTCGTTCGCGCGACCGTTCCGCTCCCGACCGGCGTCGCATGCGCGGCGACCTTCTTCGCCATCACCTCGCCGAGCAACCGCCACTCGTGCGAGAAGCGCAGGAACCCGAGCACCTCTTGCTCGAACGTGACGACATACGCTGCCTGCGTTCGCTCGCGACGTGCGACGTCGGCGACGCGCTTCTTCGCGTAGCCGACCGTCGAGCGCTCCGCTTCGACCGCTGCGCGTACCGCCTCGACGTTGCCGCGTGGCGCCCACAAGCCCTTCGAGAACGTCTTCCGGCCGCGCTTCTCCAGCACCGCCCACGACGGTCCGGCGAGCTTCACCCGACGCGTCAGCGCAGCATCGCCGGGCGGGAGACAGATCCAGTCCGCGGGCGGCGTGAGCCGCGAGCCGTCCGGCGCGAGGAACACGCGCGGATCAGGCGTGGGAGCGAGCACGAGCGAGCCGACGCGTTCGATCATCGAGCGCGTATCTAGATCAATCCCGCGCGCGGAGCGATCCCCATCGCCACCGCGGGCGACGCTCAGCGCGTCGCCACTGCCGCTTCGCGCTTCCACCCGTCGTACGACTTCACCATGTCGGCGGCGAGCGCGTCCGCGAGCGTCGCGTAGCCCGCCCGCGTGAGGTGGACGAGATCGCGACGCGCTCGCGCGGGCGACTCGCTCGCCCAGCGGGAGATGGAATCCGGCGCGCCCATCGCGGCCTGCTGATCGAAGAACGCGCAGCCGGCGTCGTCGGCGGCGCGGCGCTGCGCGGCGATGATCTCGGTGAGCTTCGGCAACGAGTGCACGCCCGTCATGGTCCGTCCGTCGCGATCGGGCGGTCCCAGCATAAGGCACGACGCGCCCGGCGCGCCCGCCCTCACACGCTCGGCGAGGGCGACCATCGCGGTGGCATGCTCTTCGGGGGTCGTCGTCGAATCACCGGCCTCGTTGGTGCCGTACGCGAGGATCACCAGCGCGGGCGAGAGACGGCCGAGCTGCTCGCTCAGATGCGCGTCGTCGGACGTGAGGAGCGTCGTCGCCTTCGCGCCGTTCATGCCGAGCGAATCGAACGTGACGCCGAGCGCATCGTCGTCGAGCCGGACGCCGAAGATTCGCACCGGACCGTCGCCCGCCGCGCGCGCCTCGAGCGTGTGTGGACCGGGCGTGACTGCGAAGCTCTGCGAAGCCGACGCGCGGATCGCTTGCCCGGTCGCGATGCGGCCCTTCACCTTGCCGTCGACGAGCACATCGAAGCTGCCGCCGCCGGGCTGCGCGAGGTACGCGACCTCGTAGTGCTCGGCGCTCGCCGTGAGCTCGGAGGTCATCGACGCGCCCAGCGCGCGAGCCTCCATCGCCACGCCGCTCGGCCCGAAGAAGCCGTCGCCCACCACCGCGCTCTTCTGCCCTTGCAACGACGCCTTCAGCGGCTCGAAGCCGACGCCGCGCGCCATGGCCTCACCGGACTGGAAGAGACGGCGGTACGGCTCGCCCATCGGGATGAACCCGCGACCGCCATCGCCGAAGCGGGTGGTCAGCCGGGCGCGCGCGATGCTCGTGCCGTAGTCGCTCGCCGTATGCGAGTCGCCCAGCTGCACGATGCGCACGTCCGACTTCGCCGCCTGCGCATCGAGCTCCTGCAGTCGCGCGAACAGCGCTGCGAGGCGCGCCGGATGCTCGAGGTGACCCACCGTGGTGTCCGACGCCTTCTTCGTGATGTGCTTCACCACCGACGTCCCCGCGCTCTCCGCGGAGCTCGGCAACCGCGGCGCCGCGTTCGCGACGCGCGGCTCGCGATCGACTGCGAGCGCGGCGAGAGCGAGCCCGCTCACGGCGACCAGCGCGAGCGTCCTTCGGCTACGGGTGAGCACCTGACGAAATGGTGTCACCCGGCGCGCTTTTGCGCGAGCAAATGGCGTTCGTTGGGTCGGGGATCCGCGTGCATGATGCACGCACGTAGGCAGGTGCCCACCGCTCGCCCACCGCTCGCCCACCGCTCGCCCACCGCTCGCCCGCCGCTCGCGCACCGCGTCAGGCGCCGCCCGTCGGGGCCCCGTCCGGCCGCGTCAGCGGTGACGCGCTCGAGCCACGATCTCCCTGTTTTTACGCCCCGACGCGCATGGCACCGGGGGTGCAGACCGGGGCCTCGATGCGCCTTCCCCTCCGGTCCGCCGCGCTCCTCACGTTCGTCGTCGCGTGCTCGGCTCCGGCCGACGACCCCGGCGAGCTCGGCTCCGAGAACCTCGGTCGCGTCTCGGCCGAGCTCGACGCGGTCGCGACCTTCGGCGCGAACACCGCGCAGCTCAAGATGTACAAGCACGCCCCCGCGAAGGTGCCTGCGGGACCGCGTCCGCTGGTCGTCGTCCTCCACGGATGCACGCAGACCGCGGCCGCGTACGAGAGCGCGGGATGGAGCGATCTCGCCGACGAGTGGGGCTTCTACGTCCTCTACCCCGAGCAGAACACCACCCGGAACAACAGCTCGGGATGCTTCAACTGGGGCGGCCGCTGGAAGTCCGCGCCGCAAACCTTCGTGCTCACCCCCGAGGCCCTCGACCTCAACGAGATCGCGCGAGGCCAGGGCGAGAACGAGTCGATCAAGGAGATGGTCGACAAGATGAAGGCCGATCACTCCATCGACGACAAGCGCGTCTTCGTCACGGGTCTCTCCGGCGGCGGCGCGATGACCGCGTTGATGCTCGCGGTGTGGCCGGACGTGTTCTCGGGCGGCGCCATCTTCGCGGGCATTCCGTACGGCTGCGCCACCAGCAAGAAGACCACCGCCGAGGCCAGCGAGTGCTTGAAGAGCTACACGGGCGCAGACGCCTACCTCGCGCGGACCCCGCAGCAGTGGGGCGAGCTCGTGCGCACCGCCGCGCCGACCTTCAAGGGCCCGTATCCGCGCGTCTCGATCTGGCACGGCACCTCCGACTCGGTCGTGAACAACGCGAACCAGGGCGAGCTCGTGAAGCAGTGGACCAACGCGAACGGCATCGATCAGACCGCCGACGCCAACGACACCGTCGCTGGCTTCCCCCACGCCGAGTACAAGGACGCGGCGGGCAAGACGCTCGTCGAGACGTACACCATCACCGGACAGAGCCACGGCACCGAGGTCGCGCCTTCCGCGCCGATCGATCCGGCGCAACCGGGCGG
>JAYTZB010000140.1:0-4293 GCA_043742085.1 Polyangiaceae bacterium | reverse complement strand
AGCCCGCCGGCGTAGTCGAGCGTCTCGTGGAGCTCGATGGGCAGCACCTTGGCGGCGCTCAGGCGGTAGTCGGTGATGGCAGACGTGCCGCCGATGCCGAGGCCGAGGGCAACGCCGACCGCGCGCGCGCGACCGGTCCGAGCGAGCTTGGCGCTCGCGAAGAAACCTGCGGTATGCACGTAGTCGAGGACCGAGTGCACGTCCTGCGGCACGACGCGGGCGACGGGCAGCACGCCGAGGAGCGGCTTCGACGGCACGCGCTCGGTGGGGTCCCACAACGCGATCGAGACGCGCTCCGCGGACGCCAGCAGCTCTTCGGTGCGCAGGCGGAGGCTCCGCGGCACGTCGCGACGACGGATGACCAGCGACTGCAGCGCGCGCTCGACGGACTCCACGGTGACTGGATCGGGCGCGCTCAGGTCCACATGCGACCGCCCGACGTCACGTTCGAGATCGCCGAGCGCGCTGCGGAGCGCCGAGAGACTGCCCGCGAGCTCGTCCTGCCCGAGATAGTGCTCGTGGCGGCTCAGCTCGTCCGCGACGGAGAGCGCATTGCGAATTTCGAGGTGAAGAGCGGTGCGGTCCATGACGCGTCGCACTGCAAAAGAGGCTCCACTCGCCATTCCTCCCGACGACGGTGGAGGTCCCGCGAGGCGTCGGGGACTGCATGCTCGAGCTCGCATCCTGACGGCGCGCGCTCGCGCCACACGCGAGACGAGTCTGCCGCGGCCCTCAGTCTCGGACGGGCGTGGCCTTCAGCGAGGCACGGCCTTCTTTGACGTAGACCGAGAACTTCACGCGCTTGCAGCCATGGCGCTGCATCAAGGCGTCGCGGTTCTTCTTGAGCGTCTGCTGGAACTTCTCGAACGTGAGGCCGTCGGTCGGCTCGTTGCACTCGCGTTTCGTGCGGAGGAATTCCTCGTAGACCTGGTGCCACTCGGCCGCCGGATCGGTGGCGGCGTTGTGCCCGCCGGTCGCGGCGATGAGATCGGCGGAGGGCTGCGCCACCATCGTCTGCTCGTCCTCGTCCTTCGCGAGCTTCGCCGCGCCGCCGCTCCCCGGCGCGCCGGGCGGGAACGGTGCGGGCATCGTGCCCTGCATTCCCAGCTTCTGCGCGCCAGGCGAAGCCGCGACCGTCGCGCTGTGCGCGCCTGGGCCGCCGTGGCCACCGAGCTGCGTGTTCCCTGGGCTGAATCCGGGGCTGCCGCCGGGAGCGCCGGCCATCGCCATCGTTCGCTCGTTGCCCGGAGCGTTGCCGGGGAACGGCTGTCCGCCGGGATGCTGCATGCCGCCGGGGCTGCTCATCGGGACGCCCGGCGGGGCATTGCCTGGAGGACCGGGACGCGAGGCCGTCGGAGGCGGAGGTGCGCCGGGTCGAGGATTGGACTGCGGAGGAGGAGGCCCGCCCGGTCCGCCCGCGAAGCGCGGGGTCGCGCTGCTCTGGCTCGCGGCCTGCGCGGGCTGATTGAACGAGCCGCCTCCCATATTGGGTGAGGTCTGCGGCGGGGCCGACGGATCGTTCATCGGAAACGAGAACGCGCTCATGCTCGGCTGCGCCGGAACGGGGCCGAGGATGGACTCGAGGTCGGCGGGCTTTCTTGCGGTGCCGCCGCCCTTCTCGACGACGCGCTGGATGCCTTGATTGATGTCGGTGGCGATCTGGCGGAAGCCGGCGCGGAAGCGCGGTAGCTGGAGGACGTCGAGCTCGCCCTTCTTCAGCTTGTCGGCCTGCTTTCTCATCTCGCCCATCGGCATCGAGTGCTCGAGGAACGAGAAGAGGATGCCGATGATCGACGCGCCGAGCACGATGACCGCGACGATCCAGAGCTTCACGTTGCGCTTGTCCTGATCGTCGGCGCCGTTGATGAAGCCGAGCGGACCCGCGATCGACACCTTCTGCCGCGCCACCGCGAAGCCTGCGCCGAGCTCCCAGCCGTCGCCGGGGAGGCGCACGTAGAGGACGCCGCCCTTGTCGTCGGTCCCGAGCGGACGGACGTCGGTGCGGCCCGACTCCTTGAACTGCTTGTCCTGCGAGACGGCGGCGAGGTCTCCGCCGAGCGCCTCGAGCGACTGCTCGTCGAAGCCCTCGGTGGTAGCGGCGCTCGCGACGCTCTGCCCGAGCGCATAGAACGCGATGTTGGTGCGCGTGCGCTTTCCGATCTCCTTGGCGAAGGTCCTGTCGACCCAGCGGAGACCGACCACCGCGCCGATCGGCGGTTGACCGACCTCGTCCTCGACGGGGCGCGTGACGACGCGCGCGATGCGCCCGCCCCACACCCACGTGTCGTCGCGAAGGAAGCCGTGGAGCGCGTCGAACACCGCGGCATAGCCGCCGAGCTCGAACTCCGGATACGCCGCGACCTGGTCGTAGCCGATCTGCGCGACGAGACGACCCTCACGGTCGGTCAGGAAGACGACGTCGTTCTTGTATTCTGCAGGTAGTTTGTCGTTGAAGGTACGGAGCGCCTTGGCGCCCTCCTCCTTCGACGGCGGCGGTACGGTCTCCTTGCCGTTCGCGCCCTTCAGCGCCTTGCTGACGCCGGGATCGGCGGCCGCGAGGAGGAGGACGTCGAGCCGACGGCGCGCGTCGACCTGCATCGCCCAGCTCACGACCTGGCCGTCGGCCTTGAGGGTCTCGTCCATCGCGGCGTGGTTACGCCGGTTGTACTGACCGACCGCGAGCGACACGACGTAGTACGCAGCGGCGAGGAGGATCGCGAGGATCACGTACCAGATGCGGGACAGGATCATCATTTCGAGTCCGTCGCCCCTTCTGCGCCCCCGCCGACGTTCAGCGGATCGTTGAGGGTCACCGTGGACTTGTCCTTCGCGGTCACCGTGACCGGCTTGCCGATCTGCTTGCCGGAGAAGAAGGCCTTCAGCACGTACTCACCGCCGGGCAACGAGAGACCGAACGCGCCATCGCGACCGGGATACGCGACCTGCACCACCTGCGGGTCGACGATGACGTAGGTGCGCACGCTCGGGAAGAGCTCGTCGCGGATCTCGTACTTGCCGGCCCCCGACGACGACCAGCTACGGACCTGATTCGGCGCCAGATCCTCGGCCTTGAACGAGGGGTTCCCGACCACGTAGAGGCGATGCTTGAACGGGTCGAAGTTCTTGAACGCGAGCGGCGTCCCCGGCGAGACGACGATGGTGGTCGGGAAGACCCGGCCTCCGGTCACCGTCATGCGGATGGCCTCCTGGGGCCCGGCATTGCCGCTGGTGGTGGCGGCGATGCACAGATCCCGCGACGGATTCGCCGACAGCGTGCGGAACTGGGCCGCGACGGACGGGGATGGCTCGCGCCAGGTCCATCGCCGGGACTCGGGTTTTGCAGCCTCCGCGTAGACGTCGGGGACGAGCTTGTCTTGGCCGGTGATCTTCCCCTTCACGTTCGGACCACCGGCTTGGCCGGTCACCGAGAGAAGAAGAGCGGCCGTGAGCAGCGACAAAAAGAGGGGAGCGACGCGCATTCGCATGGAGGACGGGACGAGGGTAACCCAAAAACGCTATCCTCTTCCATGTGCTGCTTCCCTCTTCCGACGAGGGGGTTCGTGAAGAGGAGGCCGAGGAGGAAGCTCCGCCCAGCTCCACGCTCTTCTTGCCGCCCATTCCGCTCGAGCCCCGCGGCGAGAGACCCGAGCCCCTCGTCTTCCGGCAGGGCGCTCATCCGCCCTTCGGGATCCGCTGGTATGGCGTCACCTCGCTCTTCGGGCACCTCAGGAATTTCACGGCGCGGGCCATCGCCACCGAGTCGGTCGACACGCGCGACTGGATGCGGCCCAACCCGCCGGCGGAGATCCTCGGAGCCTCGCTGGGCGTGCTCGGCGTCGCAGCGGGGACGCCCGAGGCGAAGCTGCCCTCGCTGGTCGAGGCCCTGGGGCGCTCGGTGTGGATCGACTTCGTGGCCGACACCGGTGACGATCGCGACGTGAGCGCTGCCGTGGGCAACATGCTCGCGTCGACGTACGACGTCGCCGATGCCCACGGCGGTCGCCTTTTCCTGCCGCGCGGCGACGTCCTCGTCTTCGGAGGGGACATCGCCTACCCGGTCGCGACCGCCGACGAGATCTACAAGCGCCTCGTCCTGCCGTGGAACGAGCAGCTGCGCAAGGCGCTCGCGAGCTCGCGGAAGCGCGTCGTGCTGGGCGTCCCCGGCAACCACGACTGGTACGACGGCCTCGACGGCTTCGGGCGCCTCTTCCGGCGCAACATGGACGCGCCGTTCCGCGCCGACGACAAGGACAACACCCCGCGGCTCGGCAAGCAGCTCCGCAAGCGCACCGG
>JAYTZB010000139.1:0-5284 GCA_043742085.1 Polyangiaceae bacterium | reverse complement strand
CTCATCCAGGCGGGCACCTCGCGAACGCGTCGCTCGGTCCGCGCGGAGGAGCTTGCGGCAAAGGCCGGAGTCAAGATGACCGGCCCGCTCATGCTGATTTTTCTCGCCGTTCTGGCCCTCATCATCGCACCTGCGATGATGAACATCACGGACGGGCTCTAGAGAGATGCGCACCCTACGATTCCAGATTCGGCTCCACACGGGGCAAGTCGATCAGCTCAGCATGGAAGCGGAGCGCGTCCTCATCGGGAGCGGCGCGCACTGCGAGATCCGGCTGCCGGTCGATCAGGCGCGCGTCGAGCACGTGCTCATCGAGCTCGGTCCTTCGGGCATCTTCGCGCGCGCGCTCAACTTCGAGCCGCCTCCGACCATCAACAACATCCCGTTCCAGCAAGCACCGCTCCCGCCGGGCGCGGTGCTGGGCGTCGGCGGCTGTCAGATCCTCGTCGAGCTCGCCGAGGGCGCGCCGGGCACCGCGGGCGGTCCGAAGAAGAAGACCAGCCCGCTCATGTACATCGCGATGGCGATCATCGTGCCGGTCGGCATGTACACGATCCTCGTCGACGACGCGCCCGAGGCGCAGCGCGGTTCTCCCAAGCAAGCGCCCGAGCTCTGGCAAGCGCCGGTCGCGTCCTGTCCGTACACCGGCGGTCAGGCGCTCGCCTTCGCGCGCGAGAAAATGGCGGTCGCGGACGCCAAACGCGAACGTCGGCCGTTCCATGTGCAGGATGGCGTGCAGGCCGTGCCGACGTACGAGGCGGCAGCGGTATGCTTCAGGGCCGGCGGAGACAATGCGTCCGGCACGCTTGCCGAAGAGTCGGCCAAGTTCCTTCGACGTGATATTACAGATGATTTCCGGACCCGGCGCGTCAGGCTCGATCACGCCCTGACGACCGAAGACTTCGTAAGTGCTCAAAAGGAGGTCCGGGTTCTCCTACAATTCTGTGAGGGCAAGTCCGGCGACTACGTCACATGGCTCTCGAGTCTCGACAGAAAGTTGAAGCTGAAGGTCGGCGCGAAAAAGTCGTAGCCTTGTTGGTTTGTTGCGCGTCACCGCTGCTGCTCTCGATGCTCTGCGGCCTTCTCCTCGCGTGCGGTCCTCGCACTCCCGCCGAGAAGGCCCAGGCGGACATGGCGACCTTCCGCAAGGAAGCAACGACCGACAATCTGCTCGACCGAGGCAAGGCATTCGCGGCTGTCGGGGACACCACCCGCGCCGAGGAATATCTGTCCGCAGCGCTCGATCAAGGCGCAGATGCGCGCGAAGTCATGCCGCTCCTGCTCGAGGTCTGTGTCCGGACGGGCCGCTATCGCTCGGCCATCCAGCATGGTGAGGACCACCTCCGCAAACACCCGGACGACGTGCGCACGCGCTTCGTGGTCGGAACGCTCTACGTCGCCATCGGTGAGACGAAGGACGCGCGGACCAACCTGGAGACGGTCGTGACGGCCCGTCCCGACGATGCGAGGGCGCACTACGCCCTCGCGATCCTCGCGCGCGACAACGAGAACGACGTGGTCGGCGCCGATCGGCACTTCCGCGAGTACCTGCGTATCGAGCCGAACGGAGCGCACGCCGAGGAAGCTCGCGCATCGCTCCTGAAGAGGATGCCTTGAGCGATATCATCCCGAAGGAGGTCTTCGAGGAGACGCTTCTCCAGTTCCTGGCCCCGATCCGCCCGTTCCTCGACGATCCCGCGGTCAGCGACATCATGATCAACGGGCCCTTCCAGATCTACGTGGAGAAGAAGGGCATACTCCACCTCACGAACGCGCGCTTCGAGACGCGGGAAGCGCTGGTCGCGGCCCTCCGCAACGCCGCGCAGTTCGTCGGCAAGCACATCGACGAGCTGAAGCCGATCCTCGAGGGCCGTCTCCCGGACGGGTCGCGCATCGAGGCCATCCTGCCTCCGGCCGCGCCCGACGGCCCGTGCGTCTCGATTCGGCGGTTCTTCAAGGAGACCCTGACCGTCCAGCGGCTGGTGAACTTCGGCGCGCTGACCCCGGACGTCGCGAGCGCGCTGCAGGCGCTCGTCGTCTCGAAGCTCAACATCCTGATCGCCGGCGGAACGGGCAGCGGCAAGACGTCGATGCTCAACGCGCTCTCGTCGTACATCCCGGAAGGCGAGCGCGTGGTCGTGATCGAGGACTCGCGCGAGCTCCAGCTCCAGCGCGAGCACATCTGCATGCTCGAGGCGCGACCGCCGGATCCCAAGGGCCGCGGCGAGGTCACGATCCGCGATCTCTTCCGCGCGACGCTGCGTCTTCGGCCCGATCGCATCGTCGTCGGAGAAATTCGCGGCGGCGAAGCGCTCGATCTCATCCAGGCCATGACCTCCGGTCACGGCGGATGCATGTCGACGCTCCACGCGACGTATCCGCGCGATACCACCTCGCGTCTCGAGACGATGGCGATGATGAGCGACATCGACATGCCGCTCACGGCGCTGCGCATCCAGCTCGCGTCGGCCGTCAACATCATCTGTCAGGTCTCGCGCCTCCAGGACGGCAGCCGCAAGATCACGCACATCACCGAGGTGCTCGGTTTCGACCCCAACAAGGGCGAGTACCTGCTTCAGGACATCTTCGTCCGCCAGTACCACGGGTTCGACGAGCAGGGCGCCATCCTCAGCGACATCGTCCCGTCGGGGGTGCTGCCTCGCTGCTTGCCGCAGCTGCACGAGCACGGCGTCGATCTGCCGCCGTCGGTCTACGAGGCCGCGAAGAACGCGGGCAACGCGGGAGATGGCGGGGGCGATCCTCCGACCGGCCAGCACCATTATGGCTAACCCGACGACCACGCACGTCATCGAGATCGAGACGGGCATCGGTGAGCCCGCCTTCATCCCGCTTTCCATGGGGCACGAGCTCCAGCCGATCAGCGTCGGCAAGAAAGGGATGTGGCGCATCGAGTCCGCGCGCGTCCTCGACGTGCATGCGTTCGTCTACTTCGACGGCACGTCGCTGTTCCTGCAGAGCGCGGACGAGCAGAACGCCGCGAGCGTCGACGGCTATCGCGTGGGCAAGGCCTGGACCGAATTGCATGCACCATGCAACATCGAGGTCGGCGCGGCGCGCCTGCGCTACCGCTCGCTGATCGCCGACGACGACAACGAGCGGACGATGATGGCGCAGTCGCCGCCGGTGGCGATGCCGCCCGGTGGTCCTGGAGGAATGCGTCCCGGCGCGGGCGCATCGATACCGGTCGCCGGGGCACCGCCGCCGCCCACGCCGGGCAATGCCGCGCGCCTCCCGACGGGCGGGCAGCAGCAGCAGGGGCAGCAGCAGCAAGGGCAACAGACGCGACCGCCGGCGGGGCAGCCGCAGACGCGCCCACCGATGGCGCATGGCTCGGCGCCTGGTGTGCAGCCCGGCGGCAACAGCAGCGGCGGCGGCAGCGGGCCGGTCGCCTTCCCCAAGGCAGAGCGGCCGTTCAAGCCCGGAGAGTTCTCGGCGCCCGCCGATCTCGACGAGTCGACGCGCATCGCGCCGCTCGATGCGACGGGCGGCGGTCGTGTGGCGTCGGGGTCGCATCCGCGACCGGCTGCAGGACAGCCCGCGGGTGATGACGGGCGCATGATGCGCGGCAACACCGGGTTGATCCCCGCCCCTGCCGGCAGCTCTCCATACGGCGGCTCGATGCAGCCACCGGGCATACAGCCCGACATGATGCAGCAGCAGGGCGGGATGCCGCCGCAGGGCGCCGGCGGAATGCAGTCCGGTGGATACCCGCAGCAAGGGTACCCCGCGCAGCAGCAGGGCTACGGCGCGCACGGCGGGTACAGCGCCGGCGGCTCGGGCGCGTTCAACGCGATGACGGGAACCGGGCCGCAGCTCCCGCCCGGGATGCAGGGTCAAGGCGGTCCGAGCGTGCCTCCGGGCGGCTACGGATCGATGACACCGCAAGGCGGCATGCAGCAGCCGGCGCAGCCGCCGACGCAGATGCAGGAGCTCGTCGCCAAGCTCAAGGCGAACTCGATCCCGAAGATCATCGCGGGCGTGCTCTTCATCATCGGCGGCATGCTGTACCTCGCAGAAGACGACGAGCCGCAGCCGCAGCCGAAGAAGCGAGCCACCACGCAGCTCGACGGCGGGTCGGTCGAAGGGGGGACGGCCGCGGGGCTCGCTGCAGGCGGAACCGGCACCGGACCCGCGCTGACGGCGCCGCCAGTGATGACCCAAGCGCCTTCCCCGTCGTGGCCGGCAGGGGTTCCCTGTCCTCCGCCGAACTGGCCTATCAACACGCCGCTTCCCTGCACGCCGAACGGCCTCTCCAGCCCGCCCGACAAGCCCGACAAGCCCGACAAGCCCGACAAACCGGACAAGCCCGGTCGCGACGCTGGTGCCGGCAGGGACGCCGGCGCGACGCTGCCTGCGGGAACGAAGACGCTCGAGCGCCAGGCTGTCGACTACGTTGCGGCCGGCGAGACGGTGAAGGCCGCGGCGACGTACGAGGAGCTGGTTCGTCGCGATCCGAACAACAAGGTCTACGCGGAAGCCGCGCGGATCTTGCGTGCGAAGCTCGACGGCGGACTCCCCGGCGGTCCGTGAGCTGCGCGTCGTATCAGCGCGCCAACGCGTGCTCGGGATAGCGGCGTCGCAAGACGAGCTCCGTCACGGCGGCGTCGTCGGCGCGACCGAGCGCGCGTAGCGCCCGCGCCTCGAGACCGAGCTCCTCGGGCTCGAGCGAGCGCGTCCCCAATTTGCGTGTAGTTTGCACAAGCGCGAGGGCGCGCGCAGCGTCGCCGGCCATCAGCGCGGCACGCGCCGCGGTCACGAGGCGCGCCTCCTCCGCGAGATCGCCACCGCTGGCCCCGGCGGCGTTGGCGCTGGCCCTCGCCTTCCCGCTTTCGTCCGCACTCGCCTTCACCTCCGCGCTCGCCTTCGCAGACGCGTCGACGTTCGCGTCAGCGCTCGCGCTCGCGCTCGCGTCGCGCTTGCGGACGGCCGGCTGCGCGAGCTTCGCGCCGGGCATCGCCGCAGCCGGCGTCACCGCGACGCCGCCACGCGCCGCAGCGCGTGTCGTCTCCGGCGGCACGAGCGTGAGCGCGAGGACCACGCCGAGCGCCGTGCTCACCGCGCCGAGCACTGCGCCGAGAGCCAGGAGCTTCATGCCGAATGCGCTGCCGGTCGCTGCCGTCGTCGAAGCCGCAGCACCTGCCGTCGCGCCAGCCACGAGCGCCGGGGCGCTCGGCAGCGCGGAGAGCGCGGCCACGCCCGCGGCAGTGCCTGCAGCAACGCCGGTGGCGAGCGCGATCTTGCGGAAGACGACGTCGCGCTCGGC
>JAYTZB010000138.1:0-5404 GCA_043742085.1 Polyangiaceae bacterium | reverse complement strand
AAGGCGCAGCAGGAGGAGCGCGCCGCGTTCTACACGCCGCGCGCAGCGGAGATCGAGGGCGCGACGCGCGCGCTCGCCGAGTCGCTGGAGGGCGCTTCTCTCTGCGCCGAGCTTCGTGCAGCGGGCGCATCGTCGCTCACGCGCGCGCTGCTCAACGGCGAACGGACGAAGAAGTAGCCCCCCCTCAGCCCTGATGCCAGAAGAGGCGCACCGCGTTGTCGCCACGTCCCAGCGTCACCGATGCGCCGCCGATCGAGAGCGTGACGCGACGCGTGGGCATGCCGTTGACGAACGTGCCCTGCGTGGACGCGAGATCGTACGCGTAGACGTTCACGCCTTCGCGGAGCACGAGCAAGTGCACGCGTGAGGTGTTCTCGTCGGTGATGCGGCGGAGCATCTCCGTGTGGCACTTCTCGGAGCGTCCGATGACGACGCCGCGCGCGAGATCTTCCTCGGTGACCATCACCGTTGCCGACCGACCACCGCGGGCGAGCGTCAGCGCATGACGTCCGCCGCTGGCGAGCCGATCGAGGTTGGGCGGCAGCGGCTCACCCACCATGACCGGGCTCGGCATCAACGTGATGCGTGACGTGCGATTCGCGGGCCGTGCATTCACGCGATACGGCGACATCGCCACGGCGAGCGCCTGGAGCTGGTCGCGCACGCCAGAGGGCATGTCGACCACGGGCGGTGGCATCTCGCCGGGAAGCTCGTCGCTCTTCGATTCGGTGGGCAGCGCGACGAGCGCGTACTCACCGAGGGCGACGGCGATCGGGCCCTCGGCGAGGATGGCGCTGCGGCTCGAGCCGTCGGGCAGGACGAAGCCGATGCCCGTGTGGAGATCCAGCATGCGCAGCGCGACGCCTCCCGAAGGCAACGCGATCGACCGCACCAGGACATGACGCAGTGCGACGAAGGGATCGTCGGGGAGCACCACGCCGCATTGCGTGTGCCGGCCGACCACGGCGAACGCGTCGTCGGCCGCGACGAGCGTGGTGCACGCAAACGATGCTCGGCGCACCCAGACGAGGCGATGACCGGGTCGGACGGGGCCATTTCCAGGCTGGATCCGCGCGATGCCGCGTGCGAAGCCGTAGGCCTGGCGGAGATCTACGGCGGGGCGCGCCGGGCGGGAGGCATGGCGGCCTTCCAGTCCTGGCAATCGTTCGGTCGCACTGTTGTTGCGAAGGATCGGCGGACGGACGTGAGAATCCAACGATCAGAGCATAGCCACGCGACGGAGACGCGCACGCGGCGGCGCGCGATTTACCCGTTCGGGTGACAGCAGGGCTTCTGCGTCGGCGTTCCCGGCGTCCGTTCAGCCGCCCCGCAGCGCCTTCGCCATCCGCGCGAGGTTGGCGACGACCGCGATGAGCTCGCTCGGCTCGATCGGCTTCGCGAGGTGCATGTTGAAGCCCGCCTCGAGAGCGCGCCGACGATCGGCGGCGGTCGTGTAGCCGGTCAGGCACGCTGCCGGCGTCGCGCCGCCACGGTCGCGCGCCATGCCGCGGATGCGTGCGATCAGCGTGAAGCCGTCCTCGTCGGGCATGCCGATGTCGGAGATGAGGACGTCGGGCGCCTGCTTCTCCACGGCCACGAACGCGTCGGCAGCGGAGGCCGCCGTCGTCACCACCGCTCCGCATTGAACGAGCATCGCCGTCACGAGACCGCGCGCATCGGGCTCGTCGTCGACGACGAGCACCCTCAGATCCCGGAGCTCCGGGGGAGGAGCGAAGGCGGCCGGCAGCTCCGCGCTGTGCATCGGTTGCGGCGGGACGGGCGAGCGGCGCATGGCGGCGACCGGCACACGAACCACGAACGTCGCCCCCTTGCCGAGGCCGTCGCTGCGCGCCTCGATGGTACCGCCGTGCATCTCGACGAGGTTCTTCGCGATGGCGAGACCGAGGCCGAGACCCCCGTGCTGTCTCGTCGTCGATGGGTCGGCCTGCTTGAAGCGATCGAAGACGTGATCGAGGAAGCTCGCCGAGATCCCCTGCCCGCTGTCGGTGACCGAGAGCTCGAGATACGAGTCGTCGCGACGAAGCACGATGTGAATGGATCCGCCGCGCGGCGTGAACTTGGTGGCGTTGGTGAGAAGATTCCAGACGATCTGCTGGAGGCGGCCTGGGTCACCGGAGAGGACGCCCTCGGTGTCGAGCACCACGCTGAGGCGTAGGCCCTTCGCCTCGATGGCAGGACGCGCCGAGTCGATGGCGGCCTCGATGACGCGCGCGAACGTCACGGTCTGCACGTCGAGCGTTAGCTTGCCAGCGCCGACGCGCGAGACGTCGAGGAGGTCCTCGATGAGCTGCGCTTGATTGGTGGCGTTGCGCTCGATCGTCTCGAGCGCGCGGGCGGCGCGTTCCTCCGAGAGCGAGCCGGTGCGGAGCATGCGCGTCCATCCGAGCATCGCATTGAGCGGATTGCGGAGCTCGTGGCTGACGATGGCGACGAAGTCGTCCTTGGCGCGGCTCGCTGATTCGGCGGCGCTCAGCGCGCTCTCGGCGCGTGCGAGCAGCGCCTTGCGCTCCTCGTCGGCGCGCTTGCGCTCGGTGATGTCGAAGAACGACGAGACGACGCCCGAGATCTTCCCGTTGGCATCGAAGAGCGGCTGCGCGTTGACCGAGAGCCATACGAGCCGGCCATCCGGCCGGTGAACGCCGTAGAGATCGTTCGATACCGGACGGCCCTCGCGGAGCGCTCGCTGCGGTGGCCGCTGGTCGCCGGGATAGGGCGTGCCGTCCTCGCGAATGGACTGCCAGCGCGAATCGAGTGACGTGCGGCCCGCCAGCTGGTCGGTGCTGAGACCAAGCAGCCGCTCGGCGCTCGCGTTCGCGAGCTCGATGGCGCCGTCCGCATCGCAGAGGACAATCCCCTCCTCGAGCGCCGCCACGATGGCGCGACCACGCTCCTCGCTGTCGCGCAACGCGAGCTCGGTGCGCTTGCGATCGGTGATGTCGACGAACGTCGATACCCCTGCGACGAGCGTTCGCTCCGCGTCGTAGACGGGTGTGGCGCTGACGAGGAGACTCCGGCGGCTGCCGTCCGGGCGAACGTAGGTGATCTCTTCCTCGCTCACCATCTTGCCGGCGAGCGCGCGGACGATGGGGAGCTCGCCCATCTCGATCGGGGCGCCGTCCTCGTGGAACGCGGTGTACCCCTCGAACTGTGCGACCGACTCGTCGCGGATCGGCGCTCTGCCGAGGACCGATGCGGCGAGCGCATTCGAGAGCACGGTCTTCCCCGACGCCTTCTCGGCGATGACGACGCCGGCTGGCATCTGGTTGACGACCGCCTCGAGGAACGCGCGCGAGGCCTCCACGGCGCGCCGCGCCTTCACCTGGTCGGTGACCTCGACGACGAAGAGCATCACACCGTCGATGACGCCCCGGGCGTCTCGGGTCGGCTGTCCGACCCAATCGAAATACGCCTGCTCGAGCGCTCCGCCCTCGCCGCGTACGATCTGCGCGGGGAACTCGCGAGCCTGGAACGGCTCGCCGCTCGTGTAGATCTTCTCGAGGACGTCCCAGACACCCTGCTCCACGAGCTCAGGCATCGCGTCGCGTCCCGCGTGCTGGAGCAGCTCCTCGGGCCGACGGCCGACCACGCGCGCATAGCGGTCGTTCACGAGCTCGTAGACGAGCGACGGGCCTCGGAGCACGGCGATGGCGGCGGGTGCCTCGAGCAGGAACGACTGCAGTCGCACGCGCTCGCCCTCGGTGTACGCGATCGCGAGCGCGTTCGCGATGGCGGCGGAGATGTGCTCTCCAGCCAGCTCGAAGAACGCCTCGTACTCGGGATCGAACGCCCGGCGAGGACTGATCCCCGCCACGAAATAGCCGTAGGGGGCAGACGCGCCAGGCCGCCGTAGGACCAGAACGATCGCGCCGGTGACCGGCTCGGGATACGGGCCGGCGTGAAGCTCGCCGAAGCGAGCGGGCACGTCGGTGACGCGCCACATGCGTGCGCCGGGGGTGCCCGCACCCAGCGGCCAGGTCTTCGCGTCGCTCGCCGACGACGCGATCTCGACGACGGCGGGACGTGCATCGGGGCGATCGTCGAGGCCGCTGCTCGCGACGAGACGCGCCGAGCCTTCGTCGCCACTGCGGAGATAGACGAGCGCGAAGGGGACGTCGGTACCAGCGCGTTCGAAGGTCTGCGCCGCGACCTTGCACGCATCTTCCGTCGTCGGTGCGCCCGCTATGCTGGACGCGAGCTCGCGGAGCACGTTCAGCCGGCGCTCGGCCACGACGCGCTTGGTGGTCTCGTACACGACGCCGAGCACGCCGCCGATGCCGCCTTGATCGTCGCTGAGCGGGCTGTAGGAGAGCGTGAAGAAGCACTCCTCGAGGTACCCATAGCGAAGGAGAGGGAAGATGCGGTCGTCGAGCGCGAGGGTCTCGCCGGCCATCACGCGGTGGAACATCGGCCCGACGACGTCCCACAGCTCGGCGAAGCTATCGGCGCAGCGACTGCCCATCGCGCCCGGATACTTGCTGGCGCCGAGGACCGGTCGATACGCGTCGTTGTGGAGGAAGATGAAGTCGCGACCCCAGAGGATCCGCATGCCGAAGCTCGACGCGAGCATGATGCCGACCGTCGTGCGCAGCGTGGTGGGCCAACCGCTCACCGGGCCGAGCGGGTTCTTGGACCAGTCGATCGAGCGCAGGAGCGCGCCGGCGTCGCCGCCGCCGGCGAGGCACGCATCAGCCGAGCTGTCTGCGGACAGTGCGCTCACGTGCGCGAACGATAGCCGCGCCCGGGCGTCCGCGCCCACCGCAATTTGTGACGCAGTTCTCAGCGCGGCGAGGCAGGGGGCGCCGGTCTCGCCCACGGGTCGGCGAACTCATCGAGCGGGACGGCCAGCGTGCGGTTCGTCGTCGCATCGGCGCCCGCAGCTGCGTCGGAAGCATCGGCATCGCCGGCGGCGCCGGCCTCGCGCGCGTCGGTCGCGTCGGTGAGCGTGACCGGAGCGGCAGCGCTCGTTCCAGCGCCGAGCGCATCGTTTGCCGAGGTCACGCCGCGGTCGGCGGCGGCGTCGACGGGAGACGCCGATCCGTCGGCCCCGGAGCCGGGCGCGGTGGGGAGCAAGCGCCATGCGCCGTACGCGCTGGCACCCGCGACGAGGACGACGAGCAAGAGAAGCGAGCCGATGCCACCTCGTCGTGCCGTGGGCGCTACCAGTGCCGCCGGTGGCGCTGCCGCTGCTCCCGGTGCTACAGACGGTGAGGCCGCGACCGACGGTGGGAGCTCGGTCGGGGCGTGCGCGAGAGCCGCTGCGGTCGCGCCGCCTTCCCGACGCGTCGGCGGCGATGGCTCGCGCACCTCGCTGCCGCGGGTGCCGGCGATGTGCTCGTCGAGCGCGGTCGCCACCTCGTTCATGCCCGCGAAGCGATCGGCGGCG
>JAYTZB010000137.1:0-7760 GCA_043742085.1 Polyangiaceae bacterium | reverse complement strand
AGCTCGGCTTCGGCGGACAGAAGGACGCCGCGAAGCGCGCGTTCGAGATGGGCTGCATGCGCAACGACAAGATGTCGTGCGCGGCCATGAAGGTCCTCTACGGCGGCAGCCGTGCCGTGTTCCCCGGACCCGAGACGATGGACGCATCCAGGCGTTGCGACATGGGCGGCTCTCCGCGTGACTGCGGCGTCGCCGGCCTCGTGAACATCGCCACCGGCAACCCGATGGGTCAGTCGCAGATCGAGCGCGCCTGCATGCAGCAGGACGGCCTCGCGTGCGCGGTGAAGGCCGCCAAGAAGTAGCGAACGCGATGCTCTGGTACATGCTCATGTCCGAGGAGCTCCGCGTCTGGGAGCAGCGCATCGGCGCATGGGTCGCGCAGTGCCAGGGCTGTCTGCGTGAGGGCTGGCAGCTCACGTTCCGCGTCTGGCGCACCAAGGGCACGGGGATGAGCCCGCCGACGCCGTACGGCACGCCGTACGGCGAGTGCCACCAGGTCCGTTGCAGCCTCTGCGGAGCGGCGACGAACGTCGGGCACCCGAGCCAGTGGGCGCCGTCGATCGGGCCCGCGTACACGAACGAGAGCTTCCCGCCGGTCTACGGCACGCCGCAGTACGTGACGATCGCGTTCCCCGCGATGCGGTGAGCGCGCGGGTCGAATCCGACGCCCTCGAGCCCGTAGGGCGACAGACCACTTTTGCCTACGTTGTGAACGTCAAGTTCCGCGCTTCCGGGAATCATTGAGAAATTCTGCCGCTGGCGCGCGCCGACGCTGGGAGACTTCCCTGAGACATCCAGGACCGTTCGGCGGTCAGCTTTCGCGATCGAGTCTAAATACGTAATTCTTCCGGTGGCTTGAGCTCTATAGCGCGCCACCGCACGAATCCGACATCGACATAAGAGCCTGGGTGGGACTTGCGCACACCATGGCTGCGCGCTAGAGCGGCCGTCCACCTCGTCGGAACTCAGGCGGGGAACAAAGGAGCGTCGCGGTATGCGTTCTCTCAAGTCCGGTCTTTTCGCCATCGCGTTCGCGGGTCTCTTCGGAGCCGCGGCGGTCGTCGGTTGCAGCGCAGATGGCGGTGGCTCCGGCATCACCGACCAAGGTGTCGACCCCAACCAGCCCGACCCCAACGCGGGCACGTCAGGCTCGGTCGTTCCGGCAAAGACGCCGGACGGCACCCAGGATGACGCGGGCGTGAAGGACGCAGGGAAGAAGGACTCCGGTCCGAAGCCCGAGGCTGGCATCGACGCCGGTCCGCCGCCGCCCGTGGAAGGTACCGCTTGTTCGACGCCGAACGCGAAGGCCTCCAAGTCGTGCGGCAAGTGCGGCAAGGCCGAGACGCTCTGCATCGCCGAGGACGGCGGCTCGCAGTGGGGCACGTACGGCATGTGCCTCAACGAGGTCGTCGCGGGATGTGTCCCCGGCACCACGCAGCCTTGCGGTAACTGCGGAACGCAGACCTGCAGCGCGTTCTGCGGATGGGGCGCTTGCACCGGTCAGCCCGCCATGGCGTGTCCCGCAGGCTCCGTCGATTACACGACGGCGAGCTGCGCCACCGCGAACACGTACCGCGCACGCACGTGTGACGCGACGTGCCAGTGGGGCAACTACTCGGCCACGTGCACCGCGGCCACCACGCCGAACAAGATGACGGCGGCCACGGCGCTCAACGGCGTCGTCTCTGCCAAGTGGTCGCTCACCGGCGATACGAAGCGCCCGGATTCTTGCCCCGGTATGACGATCAACAGCTTCGACCACGGCCCGTACGCGGTCGTCGAGGTCGTCAACCCGAGCGCCACCAAGACGGCGACCATCACGGCCTACCAGTCGCAGAGCGCGACCGGCAAGGCGAACATCGACATGGTCCTCTGGACCTACGCCGGTAGCTCGCTTCCGCTGAACGACCCGTCGCTCCTGATGTGCACGCACGGCATCGAGGACTACTGCCTCGGCAGCAGCCAGGACGTCGCGACCAACCCCTGCGGCAACACCAGCAGCAACTTCTACTTCGCGGGCACGGCGGGGATCACCATCCCCCCGGGACAGAGCATCCTCGTCTACAGCTCGACGTACTCGTCGAGCACGGTGGTCGGCGACGGCACGTTCAACCTGAACATCAAGACGACGGCCCTCAACTAACCAGCTCGTCTCCCGACCAGCGGCCCGCGGCGCGACCGGACGTTCCTCGAGAGCGACCGTCGCGCCGCTGGCGTTTTGTCGGTAGGGTCCCGCCGTGGTCGAGCCGTCCGAAGTCGCGATCGAGGGCGAGGTCGAGCGCATCACGTTCGAGAACCGCGACACCGGCTTTCGCGTCGTCAAGGTGAGCGTCCCGGGGCGTCGTGATTCCCTCGCGATGGTCGGGACGTTCCCGCAGGTCGCGGTCGGTGCGCGCGTGCGAGCACGCGGCGTCATCCAGGTCGACCGCACCCACGGCGAGCAGCTTCGCGTCACGAGCGTCACCGAGCTCGCGCCCACCACGCTCTCGGGGATCGAGAAGTACCTGGGCTCGGGCCTGATCAAGGGCATCGGAGAGGTGACCGCGCAGCGCATCGTCGAGAAATTCGGCCTCGATACGCTCAAGGTCCTCGACGACGAGCCGCATCGACTCCGCGAGGTGATGGGCCTCGGTCGCACGCGCGCCGATGCGCTGGTCGCTGCCTGGCAGGAGCAACGCGCCATCCGCGACGTGATGATCTTCCTGCAGGCGCATGGCGCGAGCCCGATGCTCGCGACGCGTATCTTCAAGCGATACGGGCCGAAGGCGGTCAGCATCATCTCGGGCAACCCGTATCGCCTCGCCATCGACGTGTGGGGCGTCGGCTTCCGCACCGCCGATCGCATCGCCGCGTCGATGGGGATCACGAAGGACTCGCTCGAGCGGATGCAGGCTGCTCTCCTGCAGGCGCTCCGTGACGCGACCGACAACGGCCACTGCTACGCGGTCGCCGAGGACCTCGTCGGGCGCGCCGGCCGGCTCATCGCGACGGACGCCAGTGACCACGACCTACCGAGCGCCGAGACCGTCGCGCGTCTCGACGAGGCGCTCTCCGCGATCGTGCGGACCAACTACGCCATCGCCGAGCGGCCGGGCAGTCTCGAGCGCGCGCCGGCCGGCGAGCTCGCGGGCGCAGCGATCTACGACGTCGCGATGCACGAGGCGGAGGTGCGGCTCTCGTCACGTCTAAGCGCCCTCGCGCTCGTGGAGAAGGACGATCTCCGCGGCTTCGCCGAGGCCGTTGCCGCGTTCGAGAAGGAGAGCGGCACCGTGCTCGCCGAGGAGCAGCGGCTCGCTGTCGAACGAGCTGCGCGCTGCCCGCTGCTCGTGGTGACCGGCGGACCCGGCGTCGGAAAGACCACCATCGTGAAGGCGATCCTGAGCGTCTTCGATCGCGCGAAGGTCGTGACGCGTCTCGCCGCGCCCACCGGTCGGGCCGCGAAGCGCATGAGCGAGGCCACCGGTCGAGAAGCCGCGACGTTGCATCGCCTCCTCGAGTTCGAGCCGAAGAAGAACGCCTTCAAACGCGACGCGAAGAACCCGCTCGAGGCAGGCGCCGTGATCGTCGACGAGTCCTCGATGGTCGACATCTGGATGGCCGACGCGCTCACGCAAGCGATCGCCGAGGGCGCTCGCCTCGTTCTCGTGGGCGACGTCGATCAGCTTCCCAGCGTCGGACCGGGGTCGTTCCTGCGCGATGCGATCAACTCCGGCGTGGTTCCTTGCGTGCGCCTCGTGAAGATCTTCCGCCAGGCCGAGAAGAGCCTCATCGTCCAGAACGCGCACCGCATCAACGCCGGTCAGCCGCCCATCATCCCCGAGCCCGGCGACACCACCTCCGACTTCTTCGTGGTGGAGAAGAGCGACGCCGACGCCGCTCGTCGTGTCATCCTCGAGCTCGTCACGAACCGCATCCCGCGCCGCTTCGGGCTCGATCCGATCCGCGACATCCAGGTGCTGACGCCCATGCACCGCGGTCCTGCCGGCACGCAGGTGCTCAACGACGAGCTCCAGGCAGCGCTCAATCCCACCGGGCCGTCGATCACCCGGGGCAAGAGCCGCTTCCGCGTGGGTGACAAGGTGATGCAGCTCCGCAACGACTACGACCGCAACGTGTGGAACGGCGACGTCGGGATGGTCGCGTCGGTCGACGAGGAAGAAGAGACCCTGGTCGTTCGTTTCGCCGACGGAGGAAGCTCGTCCGAGCCGCGTGAAGTCCCTTACGACGGCGCATCGCTCGACGAGCTCACGCTCGCCTATGCCTCGACCATCCACAAATCGCAGGGCAGCGAGTACCCCGCTGTCGTCATTCCCTTCCTCACGAGCCACTTCGTCATGCTGTCGAAGAATCTCCTCTACACCGCGGTCACCCGCGGCAAGCGGCTCGTCGTCCTCGTGTCGGACCCGCGCGCGCTCCGCATCGCCCTTTCACCGCCGGTGGCGAAGGAATTCAGCGGCGGCGACGCGCCGATCGACCGCGGCCGTGCGACGAAGCTCGCCGCCCGGATCCAGGCGAAGGTCGAAGGCGTCCGTCCCTTGCGGTGACCGAGTGGGAGAGTAGACTCGAAGGTCCCCAAGATGCTGAAGCGCCTGATCGTCGGCCTCATCCTCGGCACCGTCATTGGTGCGGTCGTGGCGGCCGTTCTCGTGCAGGGCCTCGGCATGGCGCTGTTCTCTAATGCCGTGTTCGCCTATCTCGCCGCGGCAGCGACGGGCGTCATCACCGGGCTCGTCGCGGGCAAGCCGATCTGGGCGGCCGACGGCAAGATCGAGGCGGGGCTCAAGGCCTTCTTCGGGATCCTCCTGGGCCTCGGCGCGATGTTCGTGCTGCGCACGTGGGCGAACGTTCATCTCGATCTCTCGATGCTGAAGGCCGGCGAAGGCGCGCTCGGCGACCTGCCGGCCGCGTCGCTCCCGCTCATGGCCGCCGTGCTCGCCGGGTTCTACGAGATCGACAACTCACCGAACGCCGACAAGAAGGACGACGACGCGGCACGCTCGGGTGGTTCTTCGAAGAAGGGCGCCGGCAAGAAGGTGCGCGTCGCCGACGAGGACGAGGCCGTCGAGGACGAAGAGGCCGAGGAGCCCGCGGCAGCGAAGAAGAAGGGTCGCTAGGCGTCGCCTCGATGCCGCCGGCGCGGATCGTCTTCTGGGCGGCGACCATCGGGGGGATCGCGTTCGCTGTCCGCTCGGTGCTGACGCAGCCACCGTCGCTCGCCATCTGCATCGCCTGTGCTATCGCCTACAACGCGCTCCTCCTGTGCGGCGTCTTCGTGCTCCGGCTGCGAATGTTCGCCGACGCCGTCGTGCGCGGGCCGCGCGACGCGACCGGTGTGGTGCTCACCTTCGACGACGGGCCGGATCCCGTGCACACCCGCGCCGTACTCGATGCGCTCGATGTCCACGGTGCGAAGGCGACGTTCTTCGTGATCGGGAAGAAGGCGGAAGCGCATCGTGACGTGGTGGAAGAGATCCTTCGTCGCGGCCACGAGGTCGGCGTGCACGGCTACGCGCACGACCGACTCTTCGCGCTGCGCGGAAGCAAGCGGGTGCGCGCCGATCTCGAGCGCGCCATACGCGTGCTGGAGAACATCACCGGCAAGACGCCGCTCCTGTTCCGTCCGCCCATCGGTCACACCAACCCCACCATCGCGCGCATCTCGGACCAGCTGGACCTCACCATGGTGGGCTGGTCGGTACGCGCCCGTGACGGTCTCGCGCGGACGAAGCCCGACGACGTGCTCGCGCGGATCTCGCGCGGGCTCGAGGACGGCGCGATCGTCCTTCTCCACGACGCGCCGGAGCACGGGACGCGCAAGCCCGCGGGCGTCACGGCGCTTCCGGCGATCCTCGAGCGCATCGCAGCCAAGAACCTGCGCGTGACCGCGCTCTCGACGTGGCTCGACGAGCCTGCGGAGCACGTCGAGAACGAACCGTCGAACGGCTAGCGTCGCGCGCTGCGGTTCCTGCGCCGCGCTGGGCTACGTATCTTCGTCGGTGAGCGCCATCGCCGGGAGATCGACCACGAAGCGTGCGCCTTGCGTGTATTGTGCATCGACGAAGATTCGCCCCTTGGCGGCTTCGACGATGCCGCGGCACACCGCGAGGCCCAGGCCCGTGCCGGAGCCGACGTCCTTCGTGGTCACGAACGGATCGAAGACGCGCTCGCGGAGGTCCTCCGGCACGCCAGGGCCGTTGTCCTCGACCTCGATGCGCGCGCGGCCCTTGTCCGCGAGCTGCGCGCGGAGCGTGATGGTACGTACCTTGTCGGTGGGGCCATCGGCCATGGCGGCGCCCGCATTGAGCAGCAGGTTCAGGAGCACCTGCGTGAGGCGTTGCGGGGAGAGTGCGACGTGGAGCGACGGCGCGATGTCGACGTTCACGTCGACGCCCTTCCACTCCTTCTGCGGGCGGACCAGCGCCAGCGCGTCGGCCGACACCTCGCGCACGTCGGCGAGCGAAGGGCGTCCCGAGGGTGGACCGCTCTCGGGACGCGCGTAGTCGAGCAGATCGCGGACGACCACGTGGATGCGCTCCGTCTCCTTGCGCATGCGCCTGAGGAAATCGACGCGCGTCTCGTCGGGCGTTTCGGTGTCGTCGATGATGTCGTGCATCCCCATGATGGCTGCGATGGGGTTGCCGATCTCGTGCGCGACGCCCGCGGCGAGCCTTCCCACGCTCGCCATGCGCTCGCTCCCCGCCAGCTGTTCGCGCGTCTCGCCGAGGTGTCGCGTGGTGGTGGTGAGCTCATCGACCTTGTTGCGGAGGTTCTTCTCGTCGGCGATCAACCGCGACGCCATCGAGCGGACGCTCGAGCCCAGCTCGGCGATCTCGCGTGCGCCACCGGCGGGCAGATCGAACGCGCGTTCGCCGTTCGCGACGCGATCGGCAGCCCGCGCCAGGTTCTCGATCGGACGCACGATGGCCCGCGTCAGCGCGATGTACGCGAAGACCAGGAGCGCGAGCGCGAACACGCCCATGTAGAGCGCGATCCCGCGGACCACCTCGGAGGAGCGCGCCGCGTCCTCGTCGGTTCGGACGCGCACCAGCACCGCTCGGTTCCCGGCGGGTAGCACGACGTCCAGCGCGCGCGTGCCGTTGCGGCTTGCGACGCGCGTCGCCGCTTCACCGTACGGACGCGTTGGCGGACGCAGCGCAGCCACCTCGTTCGTGGGGCCGGCGCTGGCCTCCACCGCACCGGAGGCGTCGTAGACCGCGACCGCGAGCGCGCCGCCCTCGCCCACGTGGGACTCGAGCCGCGACGTGATGGCGCCCGGGTCACGCTCCGCGACGTCGCCCACGTGCGCCGCGACGGCGCGTCCGAGCGCACGCGCTGCTTCCTCGCGATACGCGAACGACGTCGCGCGTGTCACGAGCGCAATGGCGAAGAACAAAGGCACGTACGCCACCAGGATCACGCCCGCGAGCGCGAGCACGATCTGCAGGCGCAACCCGGGGCCGATGCGAGCGTGCCGCGGGTTCTTCGGATCGGCTTCGGCCGTCGACGTCACGCCGTCAGCGTAACCCGAAGACAGCGCTCACCTGATAAACCAGCACCGCCGCGACGTATCCGAGCGCATACGTGTAGGCCAGCACGAAGGCGGGCCAGCGCCAGCTGCCGGTCTCGCGCTTTATCGCCGCCACCGTGCTCATGCACTGGCAGGCGAGGACGAAGAACGCGAGCAGCGCGAGGCCGGTGGCCGTCGAGTAGACGCGGCTGCCGTCGGGCTTCTTCGCCTCGCGGAGGCGCGTGGTGAGCGG